>NZ_DAMAGB010000029.1:0-74875 GCF_031995485.1 Janthinobacterium sp. | reverse complement strand
CTCTAGCCGAAATTATTGGAGCTTCAATACTCCATTCAAATCCAAAACTATCCCACTTTATCCCTCTATCAAATTCTGGAGCATGAACTGTGCTTGTTTTATATAACATTAGTGAATTTTCTTCCAATGCTAAAAATCCATGAGCAATACCTTTAGGAATAAGAATGACTTGCCTGTTTTCAGAAGAGAGTACAGCCGATGCAAATTTCCCATAATTAGGCCCTACTCGTAGGTCAAGGAGGACGTCAAGCACGCTCCCCCCCAGGCAATAAACCATTTTTTTATGATCTTCAGGAGGAATTTGAAAATGCATGCCGCGTATTACTCCCTTACGAGAAACGGAATAATATTCCTCTTTCATATCGAAATCGATACCAAGCTTTGACCATAATTTTTCATTGTAAGTTTTGACAAAAGATCCTCGCATATCATCAAAGCGATCAGGTTGCAATAAAAAAGTGTCGGGCAAAAGCTCAGTAACGATATTCATATATATATATTTTAGAAATTAACGCCAAAAAATTCTTCAATCTTGCTGATCGAGAAGTCCATCATTTCCTTGGTCAGACCAGGGAACACACCGATCCACAGGGTGTCGTTCATGATGCGGTCGGTATTGGTCAACTCGCCCGATATCCGGAAGTTACGACCGATCATGTAAGGCTGGCGCGTCAGGTTACCGGCGAATAGCAGACGGGTACCGATCTTGAACTGGTCCAGGAAGGTCAGCAGGCTGACACGGTCGACGTTCGCTTCGGGGCGGATTGTGATCGGGAAACCGAACCACGACGGATCCGAATTTGGTGTCGCTTCCGGCAGGATCAGGAACTGTTCACAGTTCTTCAGGCCATCCTTCATGTAGTTGAAGTTATCCTTACGAGCCTGAACGAAACCGGCCGCGCGATCAAGCTGAGCCACGCCGCATGCGGCTTGCATGTCGGTGATCTTCAGGTTGTAGCCCAGATGACTGTAAGTGTACTTGTGGTCGTAGCCTTCAGGCAGCGTGCCCAGCTTGCAGCAGAAACGCTTGCCGCAGGTATTGTCCTTGCCTGGTGCGCAATAGCAATCACGGCCCCAGTCGCGGAACGATTCGGCGATCACTTTCAGATCCGGATTGTTGGTGAACACGGCGCCGCCCTCGCCCATCGTGATGTGGTGTGCAGGGTAGAAGCTCATGGTGCCGATGTCGCCGAAGGTGCCGCACATCTGGCCGTTGTAGGTTGCACCCAATGCATCGCAGCAATCTTCGATCAGCCACAGATTGTACTTTTTGCACAGCGCGACGATGACTTCTAGGTTGAACGGATTGCCCAGCGTATGGGCCAGCATGATGGCTTTGGTCTTGTCGGTGATGGCCGCTTCGATTTTCGAGGCATCGATATTGTAGGTGCCCAGTTCGACGTCGACAAAGACCGGTACCGCGCCATAGCTGAGGATCGGATTGACGGTGGTTGGAAAGCCGGCGGCAACGCCGATGACTTCGTCACCTGGCTGGATCGCACGTGCGCCCAGTTTCGGCGAGGTCAGCGCCATGAACGCCACCAGATTGGCCGACGAACCGGAGTTGACGGTCATCAGAAATTCCACGCCGATGAATTTGGCCAGGCGCTGTTCGAACTGGTCGTTGAAACGACCGGTCGTCAGCCAAGCGTCCAGCGACGCTTCGACCATCAGCTCCATTTCAGGCGCACCCACGACTTTGCCAGCCGGCGGAATCACCGTCACACCTGGTTCGAAGGTTTTGGGTGCGCTGGCCAGCGCGCCGTATTGTTGTACCAAGGCTGCGATCTGGTCGCGGATTTGTTGTTGTGTCAGTTGTTCGCTCATGATGCAGCTTTCCGTTAAGTATTTTGATATGTAGTAATTTGCGCCAGCGTAAATTCACGCATGTCGGCGCCCTGATCGCAAGCTTTATGCCATTCGACGATTTTTGCAATGGTCTGACCGATATCCCAACGCGGATGCCAGCCCAGCTGGCCGCGCGCCTTGGAACAATCGAGCTTCAGATAGGTCGCTTCATGCGGGTGATTCTGGCCATCGAGTTGCCACGATGCGCCGGCGCCCCACTCTTGGGTCATACGCTCGATGATCCATTCCACAGGTTTGGCATCAATGTCGTGTGGACCGAAATTCCAGCCTTCGGCGTGCACCGGACCTTCGGTGTACAGCTTTTCCGCCAAGGTCAGGTAACCGCTCAGCGGTTCCAGCACGTGCTGCCATGGCCGGATCGAATGCGGGTTGCGAATCATCACCGGTTCGCCGGCACCGATGGCGCGCAGCATGTCCGGAATCAGGCGATCGAGCGCCCAGTCGCCGCCGCCGATGACGTTACCGGCGCGGCCACTGCCCAAGGCAATGCCGTGCTCGGCATATTTTTCGGTATTGAAGAACGAACTGCGGTAGCCGGCCGTGACCAGTTCCGCGCAGCCCTTGCTGTTGCTGTACGGATCGTAGCCACCCATGGCTTCGTTTTCGCGGTAGCCCCAAGGCCACTCGCGGTTCTCATAGCATTTGTCGCTGGTAACGTTGACTACCGACCGCACGCCAGGCGTGGCGCGCACGGCCTCGAGCAAGTTGACCACGCCCATCACGTTGGTGGCATAGGTTTCCACCGGATTGACATAGGAATAGCGTACCAGTGGCTGGGCCGCCATATGAATCACGATCTCGGGACGTGCATCAGCCATCGCGCGCTTGAGCGCTTCGCCATCGCGCACGTCACCGATGATCGAGACCATGCCGCGCGCCACGCCGGCTACTTCAAACAGGCTCGGCGTGGTCGGTGCTTCCAGTGCATAACCGGTCACTACCGCACCCAATTGCTGCAGCCACAGGCTCAGCCAGCCACCTTTGAAACCGGTGTGGCCGGTCAGGAAAACACGTTTTCCTTGCCAGAATGCCGCGTTCATCAGGAAGCCTTCCAAGGAGCATTGCCAGACTGCCACAGCTCTTCAAGATGGACCTTATCGCGCAAGGTATCCATCGGCTGCCAGAAGCCACGATGGAAGAATGCATCAAGCTGACCTTCTGCAGCCAGACGCTCCAAAGGCTCTTTTTCCCAAGTAGTATTATCAGCTGCGATGTAATCGATCACTTTTGGAGATAACACGAAGTAGCCGCCGTTGATCCATGCCCCATCGCCCTGTGGCTTTTCCTGGAAACTGTTGATTTTTTGGCCATCCAGAATCAGTGCACCAAAGCGGCCGGGCGGCTGCGTCGCCGTCAATGTGGCCAGCTTGCCATGTGCTTTGTGGAAGGCAATCGATTCTTTAATATTGACATCGCTGACACCGTCGCCATAAGTAAAGCAAAAGGCTTCTTCGCCTTCCAGATATTGCTTGACGCGCTTCAGGCGGCCACCGGTCAGGGTTTCATCACCAGTATCGACCAGTGTGACTTTCCATGGCTCAGCATTCCTGGCGTGCACTTCCATCTGATTATTTTGCATGTCGAATGTAACATCCGAGGTGTGCAAGAAATAATTAGCGAAGTACTCCTTGATGACATACCCTTTATAGCCACAGCAGATAATGAAATCATTCACGCCATGCGCTGAATATGTTTTCATGATATGCCATAGGATGGGTTTGCCGCCAATTTCCACCATAGGTTTTGGTTTGGTAGAGGTTTCTTCACTTATACGCGTACCCAAACCACCAGCTAAAATAACTGCCTTCATTTCACACAACCCCATAATTTAATTAATTCAAAATGGAAATATCAATAAATATAACCGAATCTATTAGACTTTATTATTACTCCACTTGCAAAGAACTTTAAATTTCTCAAATTTTTCCGATTTTCCTGGATTACTTTTCGAGTTTATAAACATCTCCCTCAAGAAAATCAAAATTAATGCCAAAACTGCAGCAGCCAATCCTGCTATAATGACAATTATAGCACGGGCCGGCTTTGACTTTTTATCAGGAATAATTGCGTGGTCCAGCACTTGCAATGCAGATCCTTCCTTAGCCTCATCAACTTTGGAAATTTCCAATTGCTTTGCTAACATTTCAAAAATTGTCTCTTGATATTTTACATCACGTACTCGGCGTGTATACTCCAAACCAATCTCTGGAACGCTACTGGTTGAAACTGAAATATCACCTTTCCCGGTATTTAAACCGGTTTCCAGTTTTGCCAACTGGCCTCTCAAACCAACTAATTCTTGCTGATTTTTAATATATTCCGGATTGTTGCTTGTGGAAAATATACGCATTGCGCCAAGAGCAACTTCCTTTGATGCTATTTGTGCTTTAATCGAGGCAGCTGCCTGAATCACCGCTTCGGCTTGTTCATTAAGTTTGATTAAACCCGTTTTTTCCTGAACCTGTTTTAATGCCACTTCCGCATTGGCCAATTCAATTTTTGACTGTTTTAGCTGACGCTCAAAAAATAATCTGCGCTGTGACGCTTCAGTCACAGCAAGCGTTTTCGTCAGTTTCTGAAGTTCTTCAATATAACCATTCGCCAGACTAGTTGCCAGTTTTGCATTCTCATCGGTCACATCGACAGAAATAAGGCCATCTTTGCCACTAACAATATTACTTGCCTTCTGAAGTTCAATACGTGCATCAGTTAGCAGCTTCACCTTATAAACATCTTTGAGCTTGAAACGAGTAATCAAATTATCGCTTACAGTTCTGCTATTCAACATCCCTATATAAATATCATTAGGATTTTTAAGAGCAGATCCACCTCCTGCCAAGCCGCTCAAAGCGCCAAGTTGACCCAAAAGGGCACTCGACCCGGAGTTGGACTGAGGAGGCAGTATCTGAGTTTTTGACGTATATCTATTAGGAAGTAAAAGCGACAACCCCGCCGCTATCAACATTGAAAAAAATACAATTAACAATATAACTTTTTTATACTTAGCCAAAATAATGGCTATGTCAATAATACCAACTTCATCGCTATCTATCGTGGCTTTAGCTTGACTACCTGAAAAGCCATTTTGATCAGTTATCATTAAATTTATCCAAATTTTCAATTTCTGCATTGAATTTTTTCAAAAAATTAAAAAATATTAATTTAATAAAATTTAACACAATGCGAAATTTTCAAAACAACAATTAAAGAGATTTCTATGTAGTCTACTTAACAATTCCCTTAATCCTTAAGTACTTTCAAGCCTGCAGCACCAAGACCAAATTGATAAAATATGGTGGTCCATTCCTTCAAACTTTGCATAAAAGTACTACGATCAATTTTTTCTGGCACTACTACAGTATCGCCCGGATTAAGCGCAAGGCCACCGACACTACTGAACCAACCAGAGCTTTGGCCGCTCTTCGCCGTTCCATCTGCGCGGATGATATACATTTCGGATTTATCAGAATTCACAGTGAGACCGCCCGCTTGCTGAATATAGTCGTTTACTGTACGTTGTGGACGGTAAACAAAAGCATTTTGTTGAAAGACAGAACCGAGCACATCGATAGTGCCAGGACGACGCGGGATATAAATGCTGTCACCATCCTGCAATGGCAGATCAGGCAGATTTTTTATTTGTGTTTCCAAACCTGGCAAGTCAAGAACGATACGTCCCTCTGCTTTAATAGCGCGCAGTTTTTCAACAATACGACGCTGTTGCTGGACTTCAGCTGCCAGTTTGGCAGCATTTGCCTGGTCAGCCGATGCGCCCATACGCTGGGTGGCGTTGGACTCCAGATCGCGTTCAAATCGGTCTGCTACCTCATTGAGTTTTGCTTGCTGAATACGACGCACTGATTCGCGGGTTAATTGCGTGGCGAACAGGTAACCATTTTCGTTCGCGCCACCCAAACGTGTGACAAGCTCGCGCAGCGTTTCACCTTTCCTCAACAGGAAAATTCCACTCTGTTTGGCTTCACCGCCAACTCGCACATATTCATTCTGAATTTGTGCCTCAACTGGCACTGCGCCAGGGGCAAAGACCCGTAGTACGTCAGTAGGATTGACAGCCACGCTTGCCAACTGGCTACTTATTCCGCGATCTGCAATCAGTTCTATTACGGTTTTGTATTTATTGTCGACGTTTTTTTCAACAATAACCTGTTTAGTTTCGGCCGCAGAGTCGAAGCCACCGGCCCAGCTCACTACATCGGCAAGGTTTGCATTGCCCTTCAATTCGAATATAGCTGGCTGCTTCACATTACCGGTCAGAGCCACCAGTGGACCCACCTCTGGAATATAAATCACGTCGCCATCACGCAGAGTCAAATCACTGCTCTTGTCACCTTTGACTAGCATGTCATACAAATCAAACGTGGTGACAGTTTGGTTGCCGCGCTTGAGCTGGATGTTGCGCATGCTGCCTGTTGCGTCTGGACCGCCAGAGGTGAAGAGTGCATTAAGCAACGTACTCATGGCACTCAGAGTGTAAGTACCAGGACGTACAGCATGACCAACGACATAAATCTGGACAGCGCGTGTTTGAGCAATACTGGCCGTTAACTCGAAATTGTTATAAATCTTGCCGACAGCCTTTTTCAGATAACCTTGCAGATCCTTGTACTGTACCCCGCTTACCTTAACGGACCCAACACGGGGAATAAATATAGCTCCGCTACGATCCACAGTGGCGCTAACGTCAATATCGACCATGCCCCAGCCGCGCACCTGCAGTTCGTCACCCGTACCGATTACATAATCTTGATTGACTTGGGCACTGTCAAACGGCGCAAAGGTGGAAGGCACGTCACTGAACAGATCTTTACCAAAAATAGCCAGGTTTTGGCCGGTCACGCCAGTAGCATAAGCTTGAAATGGTCCTGCTTCGGCGGCAACTCGCTTGGCAGGACGGGTAGGGGCAGGATTTGGCGTCAGACGCGAATCGGCACGGCTGCGAATAGATGGCAAACCAACATCAGTCGTCTGCGCTTTGGCAGAGTCACTGCCAGACAGTTCTTGTGCAACAGCAAACGAAGAACTGCCCCCCAGCAGGCAGGCAGAAAGAATCATATGCTTTACAAGTGGCTGGGAAAGGCGAAAGTGCTTTTTCATGCGGATCTTTATCAAAATAAATAATGTTGTGTCAGTGTGCAATGCAACTGCATGCGCTCGAGTTTCATGTACCACTAATACTTGCTCTGCCAGGTAACGCTGATTTCTTTCGGCCCCGGATTGATCGACAGGCCGGACTTGCTCTGGTCACGCTGCGCATTCCACAGCCAGGTTCCCATGGCGTAACCCAGAATACCGCCAGCAACCGTATCGGACACCCAATGCTTACGGCCGACAACACGCCCAGCTGCACCGACAGCGGCCACACTGTACAGCCATGGTGCGTCATATTCCTTGGCAAACGGTGTCACAGCAGCAAAGGCAATTGCCGAGTGGCCGGATGGGAATGACGCATCGGAGCGTTTCTTGCCCTCGCCGACGCTGGTCCAGGGACCGCGATCTTCGTCTGGACGGGCGCGGCCGATCGCATATTTGCCAACCAGCGCCAGGCCCGTTGCGGCAGCAACCGACTGCATGGAAATGAGCCCGGTGTTTTGCATGCGCTCGTCGCCAAGTGCGAAGGCGGCGCCGGCGGCGCCAACCAGAGCAAATGGCATGGCCTTGCCCAGCTTGTCCCAGTTACGGAACGAGGTGGAATTCTGGTGTTTTTTGACGAAGCGGTCGACCGGTTTATCGCTCAGTGCCGAGCTCACGACGACGCCGCCAATCAAGGCGCTCGCCTTGAGCCAGTCAGGGGCGCTAGGGACGGCCGAGGACGATTGCTCCAGGCGCGCGCGCATGGCAGGCCACGGGCTGACAAACGGACGGTCCGGCGGATTGACGGCCGGCAGGTTCTGCTCGTCTGCACGCTCGGCAAAATTGCCCAAACCGTCATAGCTCTGCATGTCGGCGCGCGGGCGTTCGATCATGTCGTAAAGGTCGCCCGGCGAAGCAACCATCTGGCCCACGTCCCGTGTCCATGGCGCAATCGCGAAGCCTGCATTGGCCTGGGTATCCATCGGCAGCATGCTGTTCAATGGCAGCGACAAGAAAACACCGCGATCCTGGTATGGCTTGGAAGGCGTGCCTGGTGTGGTGATATCGTTGCCATTGGTATGCGTATACCAGGCGCCCACCTCAATGCCAGACTGGAAGCGGCGCTTGAATTCCACACGTACACCCGAGTCCTTGGCCAGGAAGCGGCCTGCGCGCGCTGTCACCGTCATATCATGCGGCAAGCGATAATGCAGCGAGCCGATAGCGGTGACGGTCTTGTAGTCGCGCGTTGAGAGAATACCGTCGTAGCCGCGCTGCTGCAGCGCGTCGACAGCCAAGTCGGCGGCCCAGCGCTTGTCTTTCGGCAGGTACAATACCTGGCCGCCAACGCCGCGGAACATGTCCTCATACAAGCCGCCCGACAGACGGGTGTAGACGCGCTCGGCCGGATTGTCATACTTGTTGAGCAGGATACGGCTCAAAGTCAGACGATCTCCCCTCAGATATTCCGCCACATCACTGCGCACATGCGGCAGGTTGCTGTTCGATGCCTGCTTGACGCCGGAAACGGTTTCCAGCAACTGCAGGTTGGCTGCGGCATTCAGATACAGTCCATCGCCAAGGCGCTGATCATAATTGGCCACTGCGGAAATCGAATAACGGAAGGCGCCACTGGGATCGTTGAAGAAAAAGCCGACCTTGGGGGAAATCTTGAAACGGTTTGCTTCACGATCGATCGATTTGACCTGGATGACATCACCGTCCACGCCCACGCCGACGGCCAGCTTGCCATCGTTCTTGACGGCATTGGCCGCCTTGACGACGGAAGGTACGGGTATATCTGCCGGTGCGGCCACGAATGCCGCCTCGGGAGCCGACGAGCCAGCGGTAACCGGAACGGCTGGCGCGGCAGCCAGCAGCGACGCCGGCGCGGCAGTCGGTTTTTGCGCAGCCGGCTGATCGAGAAACTCGTTCAACCACGTTTGCTGGCTATCGCGAATGACATCGCTTTTTTCCGGATAGCGCAGCAACACCACATCGAGGAAAGCCTGGCGATCGATCTTGCCGGCAAAATAATCGTTCAGCTTGGGCAGATCAAAGAATTCGTAAGTGGCAATTGGCTGATCGAGTTTGGTGTACGTGATGCGGATGGTCGTTACCCCTGCTGGCGTAAACGCTACCGCCGTACGCGCGGCACGCCCCACCGCGCGTCCCAGGTTCGAAATGCGGTTATTCGTCAGGGTTAGGGCAAGCGTATTCCCTTCTTGCTGCACGCGAATATTTTTATAATCCTGCTTGACCAGCGCGTTGACCAGGTCGGCGCCATAAGCGGCATTGTCATGCCATTCTGCCTTGGTCGGACGCGGCGGCGGGTTCTTGTCATCGACAAAATAGGCCGGCTCGAAGATTTTGGGAATGAACTCGCGCTCGCCAAACGGGATGCTGACAAAGGCATTGACGCTGAACTGGTCACGGCTACGGGCCGCTTGCAGGGCAAGCCAGCCCCATCGGTATTCCAGGCCGACGGAAGGGCCTTTGTTGCGCTTGCCAGCATTGGTCTCGGCAGCACGGAAGTCACGCAAATAATTGGTGGTGTCGTACTCGGCCACTACTGACCAGCGCGGCAGCGATGTCGGGGTCCAGCGCACGCCAGCAAACGGACCATCGGGACGACGATGTGCATAACCGAGACTGGCTTCGATATTTTTGCTCGCGCCAAAAGTCTTGGTGGCAACCACATATTGGCCCTTGAACAACTCGGTGCCAAACAAATCCGTCATGCCAACCGCCACGGATGGCATCCAATCCGTTTCCTGCCATAACCTCAACTTGCCGTCGACAACTTTGTCCTTGTAACGGCCATAACCGCTACCATATTGACCAGGATCGTTGGTGAAACCAGGGATGCCGGTGATCGATACATAGCGCCCCGTCACCTGCAGGAAAGGCAAAATGCTCGAGGTCACCCACAGCTGCCCGTACGGACTGTCATAGCTGTAACCCACGCTGAAGGTACCATCGGTTTCCACCACCGCGCTGGGCATGTTGATATAGCCCGACTGGCCACCATGGTTAGGCGTCGCGGCAATGGCTGATGGTGCGCCAAGGATCAGGCATCCACACCACGTATATTTAACTGATTTTCTGAGTACGCTTAACAAATCCGACTACCTAACATTACTGTATCTGGCATTCCTGACAAGATACTCAAAGGTGAGCGCACCTGAGGGACTTGGAAGAAACAAAAAAAGGCCAACTGTGGGCATGAATCAATGCCATACACTAGTTCGCCACTAAAAAAAGTAATTATGATTCGACGGCTTCTATTTAAAGCGTCAAAAATCCATGCCGCGAGATTCTAACATTGTTTTGTTGTACCAAATGTCTAACTTGTCCCCCGTGCGCCACACCTTGTGGCACTCCTGAACAACAAGATTCCGCCATGCATGCCTTCCCGATATGATCCAAACTGATCACGCTGAGTGCGGATATAGCTAACCTTAGCACAGCAAAACAGCCGCGCCGTCAGAATATTCAAGCTACGGCATCGCTCCGGGGTAAGCGGGTACGCACTACGGCGCAAGGGCTGTTGTTTCCACGCACGTTTAGACGCATCAGCGCCGCAGCTTGAGCGGCCCCAGCAGCCGGTGACGGAAACGCCGCGAGATCAGCCACAGGCCCAGCGCCAGCGCCGTAAAGGCCAGTTGGCCCGATGCCAGCCACAGTACCGAGCCCGACAATATCGGCGAGATCACGCCGGCGACGATCGCGCCGAGCAGGGTGCTGGCAAACGACTGGCACGAAGCGACCGTGCCGCGGATATGCGGGAACAGGTCGAGCGCCAGCAGGGTGGCGCCCGGCCCCACCAGCGACATGCCGAAGGTGTAGAAGAACAGCGGCAGCACGGACCACGGCAACGAGGGCGGCAGCAACAGGTGGAATACCACGTTGACGCTGGCCGCACCCATCAGGAAGGCAAAGCCGATGCCGATCTGGCGCGCGAACGACATCTTCCCGGCGATGCGGTTGGCGGCCGCCGCGCCGAGGAAAATCCCGCTCACGCAGGGAATGAACAGCCAGGCGAACTGTGACGGCCCCAGGCCCAGTTGCTTGGGCAGCATTTCGGGCGCCGCCGTGATGAACAGGAACAGGCCCGCGAAATTGAGGGCGACGATGCCGGCCTTGATATGGAACAGGGGCGAGCGCAGGATTTCGCCATAGTTCCTGGCCAGGAAGCGCGGGTTGAATGGCTGGCGCTTGGCCAGCGGCAAGGTTTCGGGCAGGCGCCAGTAGCAGAAGGCCAGCAGGACTACTGTATATAACGCCAAGAACAAAAAGATTGAACGCCAGTCGAACCAGATCACGATCCAGCCACCGAGGATGGGGGCGACGGCCGGCGCGATCGAAAAAATCATCGTCACCAGCGACAGCAGCCGGGCGGCGGCGGCATCGGCATACAGGTCACGGATGATGGCGCGGCTGATCACCACACCGGCGCCGGCCGACACGCCCTGCAGGATGCGGAAGAACCACAGATAGTGCACCGTATGGGCCGAGGCGCAGCCGAGCGAGCCGATGGCAAACATCAGCAGCGCCACCAGGATCACATTGCGGCGGCCAAACGCATCCGAGATCGCGCCATGCCACAGCACCATGCCGGCAAACGCCAGCATGTAAAAGGTCAGCGACTGCTGCACTTCCAGCGGCGAGGCCTGCAAGGAACCCTGGATGGCGCCGAACGCCGGCAGATAGGTGTCGATCGACAGGGGGCCCAGCATCGACAGGCCGGCCAGCATCAGCGCCAGCGCGCCGCGGCTCAGTGGCGCCATATGGCTGGGAACGGGAGGCGGCACGGGCGTGACGGGATCGGGCGGCACATCGGCCGGCGGGGTGGGAAACATGGCGGTCCAGGGTGGGAAGCGCGGACCGGTGGTGGTCCGCGCGGGATGCAGCAGGTTACAGGTTCTTGGGTTTCGCTTCTTCTCTACGGTTATAACCCGCCACCATATCGAAGCGGAACAATCGGCATTCCAGCGCGCCGTTGAAGAACGGCGTCTTGCGCGCTTCCTTCAAACGCAGCAGTTTCGGCAGGCCCAGGTCGGCCGTGAACAGGAACACGGTCCAGCCGGCGAAGCGCTGTTTCAGCGTGGTGCCCATGGCCGAGTAGAACGAGGTCGACAGTTCATCTTCCGGCAGGCTGCTGTCGCCGCGCACGCCGATCCGCTCGCCGTATGGCGGATTGGTCAGCATGATGCCGGCCACGTCGCTTGGCGGCTTGACTTCCTGCGCTTCGATCTGTTTCAGCGGCACCTCGAAGCGCACGCCGGCGCAGCGCAGGTTGTGGCGCGTCATGGCCACCATGTCGCCCGAGATGTCGCTGCCGAAGATCGTCGGCTCGGTCGGCAGCGGCAGCACCTTGATGGCGTTCTTCATGGCGTTCCACGGCGCCGGATCGAAGTCGTGGAAATTCTCGAACGCGAAGCTGCGCGAGGCGCCAGGCGGAATGCCCTGCACCATCTGCGCCGCTTCGGCCAGGATGGTGCCCGAGCCGCACATCGGATCGAACAGCACCATGCCCGGCTTCCAGCCCGACACGCGCAGCAGGCCAGCGGCCAGGTTTTCGCGCAGCGGCGCGTCGCCCGTCTCTTCGCGCCAGCCACGCTTGAACAGCGCTTCGCCCGAGGTGTCGAGGTAGACGGTGAAGGTGTGCGCATCGAGGAAACCAACGATGCGCATGTCCGGCGTCTTGGTGTTGACCGACGGGCGCTCGTTGAACTGGTCGCGGAAGCGGTCGCAGATCGCATCCTTGATTTTCAGCGTGGTGAATTCCAGGCTGCGCAGCGGCGATTTGACGGCCGTCACATCGACGCGGATCGTGTGGTGCACGCCGAACCAGTCCTCCCACGGCTGCGCCAGGGTCAGGTCATTGATGTCGTTTTCCGTCTTGTAGCCGGAATGGGCCATGCGCAGCAGCACGCGCGAGGCGATGCGCGAGTGCAGGTTGATGCGGTAGGAGTCGGTCAGGTCGCCCGAGCAATGCACGCCGCCCGGCACCTGGTTGTGGACCTTCATGGTCGCACTGTCCTGGGCGATCTCGCCCAGTTCCTCGGCCAGCGCCGCTTCCATGCCGCGCGGGCATGGGCAAAAATATGAAGCCATGGTGAGGATACCTTTTATCCGTTGAAAAACAATTAACTAAAAAATCCAGCAGCTTGTCGGATTACGCGCAAGGCGCTAATCCGACCTACATCCAATATCTCACGCAGCTCGGCGAGGTCGGCGCAGGTCGGCGTAGGTCGGCTTAGCCCGTCAGGGCGTAAGCCGACAAACACCGCTGCCGACTGAGCTTGTCGGATGACGCGCGCAGCGCTAATCCGACCTACGTTTAAAAATTCACGCCAACAGCGCCCGCTCGACAAAATCGAGGCGGTCCTGGCCCCAGTACCCTTCGCCATCGACGATATACCAGGGCGAGCCGAACACTGACGCGGCCGTGGCCGCCTCCGTGTTGGCGTCGTATTCGGCCTGCACGCTGGCCGTCTCGGACGTTTTGAGCAGCTGGCGGCCGTCGAAACCGGCGTCCAGCGCGATCTGCGCCAGCGTGTCTTCGTCGCCGATATTACGCTCCTCCGCCCATACGCCGCGCATGATGGCGTGCGCCAGGCTCAAGGAGGCATCGACGCCGTGCGCCAGGCGCGTGGCGATGATCAGCTTGGCCGATGCTTCCGGCGAGACGGGGAAAAACTTCGGCTGCAGCGTCAAAGGCACTTGCAAAAACTCTGACCAGCGCGCCAGTTCGGCCAGCCGGTATGCCTGGCGCTGTGGCGCGCGCTTGGCCAGCGGCAGGCCGCCCGAGACGCTGAAGACCTTGCCCAGGTCGAACGGGCGCACGTCGATCTGCGCGCCGTGCTGCTTCGCGATCGCCATCACGCGCGCATGACCGAGATAGGTCCATGGCGAATGGGGCGCGAAGAAATACTGAATCACCTTGTTCTGGCTTGCACTCATGTTGTTATCCCCATCCGCGTTAGAAAGGCTTGACCACGACCAGTATCACCACCGCCAGCAGCATCACCACCGGCACTTCATTGAACCAGCGGAACCATTTGTGGCTGCGCTGGTTGATGCCTTTTTCGAACTTGCGCAGGATGGCGCCGCAGGCATGGTGATAACCGAGCAGCAGCACCACGAAGGTCAGCTTGGCGTGCATCCAGCCGGGCATCTTCATGCCGCCTTCGCCGCCGCCATATTGCATCCACAGCAGCACCAGGCCCAGCACCATGGCCGGCAGCGCCAGGATGGACATGAAGCGGTACAGCTTGCGCGCCATCAGCAGCAGTCGCTCGGTGGCCACCGTTTCCGTTTCCATCGCCAGGTTGACGAAAATGCGCGGCAGGTAGAACAGGCCCGCGAACCAAGAGATGACGAAGACGATGTGCAGTGCTTTAATCCAGAGCATGGGGTTTCCAGTGTCAGAGGTAGTCGGTGGCAGCGGGCGCACGGCTGGCGCCCGCCGAAGACGATTTATTTGCGCACTTCGCCGTGGCCGAACACCACGTATTTGAGCGAGGTCAGGCCTTCCAAGCCAACCGGGCCGCGTGCGTGCAGCTTGTCGTTCGAAATGCCGATCTCGGCGCCCAGGCCATATTCAAAACCGTCGGCAAAGCGCGTCGAGGCGTTCACCATCACCGAGGCCGAATCGACTTCGCGCAGGAAGCGCAGCGCATCGCTGTAGTCTTCGGTGATGATCGACTCGGTATGCTTCGACGAGTACCGGTTGATATGGTCCATCGCTTCGTCGATGCCGTCGACCACTTTCACCGACAGGATGGCGGCCAGGTATTCGGTGCGCCAGTCTTCCTCGGTCGCCGCCGCCAGGTGCGGATAGCCTGCCAGGATCGCCAGCGCTTCCGGGTCGGCTCGCAGCTCCACTTGCTTGGTCAGATAGCGTTCGGCCAGCTGCGGCAGCACGGTGGGCGCGATGGCGCGCGCCACCAGCAGCGTTTCCATGGTGTTGCAGGTGCCGTAGCGGTGGCACTTGGCGTTGAAGCCGATGTCGACCGCCTTGGTGATATCCGCTTTGGCGTCGATATACACGTGGCAGATGCCGTCCAGGTGCTTGATCATCGGCACCGTGGCCTCTTCCATCAGGCGCGCGATCAGTCCCTTGCCGCCGCGCGGCACGATCACGTCGACAAACTGCGGCATGGTGATCAAGGCGCCGACGGCGGCGCGGTCGGTGGTGTCGATGACCTGCACCGCGTCTTCCGGCAGGCCGGCGCCGGCCAGGCCTTCGGCCACCAGTTTGGCCAGCGCGCGGTTGCAATGGATCGCTTCGGAGCCGCCGCGCAGAATGGTCGCGTTGCCGCTCTTGATGCACAGGCCGGCCGCATCGACCGTCACGTTCGGACGCGCTTCGTAGATGATGCCGATCACGCCCAGCGGCACGCGCATCTGGCCCACCTGGATGCCGGATGGGCGAAATTTCATGTTCGAGATTTCGCCGATCGGGTCGGCCAGCGAGACGATCTGTTTCAGGCCTTCGACCATGGTGGCAATCGCCGCATCGGACAGGGTCAGGCGGTCGAGCATGGCTGGCGCCAGGCCGGCAGCGGCGGCCGCGTCCAGGTCGCGCTGGTTGGCCGCGCGCAGCAGACCGGCGTCGCGCACGATGGCGTCGGCGATCAGGCTCAGGGCGCGGTTGCGCGTCGCGCTGTCGGCGCGGGCCATGGCGCGCGAGGCGGCGCGGGCACGCGTGCCCACGTCTTGCATATATTCTTGAATGTCCATGCTGTTGTCCATATCTGGTTATGTAACCTTAGCCTCTGCAAATGGTCAGCGCCAGCTGCAGCAGCGCATCCCAGGCGTCGCCCGCGTGGCCTTTAGCCCGCAAGCCCTTGATCATCTTGTCCACCTGCGCCGCTTCCTGCAGCGCCTTTTCCAGCACCGGCAGCGACACGCGCCGCAAGGCTGGCTCCATCATGCGCTCGCGCGGACCCCAGATGCGCATTTCCTTCATCAGCGCACCGAGCGGGCGGCCCTGCGCCATGCCTGCCTTCAGTTTCAATAACGTGCGGATTTCCTCGGACACCGCCCACAGCACCAGCGGCAGCGCCTCGCCCTCGCCTTTCAGCCCCTCCAGCATGCGCACCAGCCGCGCCGGGTCGCCCCCCAGCATGGCTTCGGACAGCTTGAACACGTCGTAGCGGGCCACGTTCAGCACCGCATCCTGCACCTGTTCGTAGGTCAGCTTGCCCGGCTCATGCAGCAGCCCCAGTTTCTGGATTTCCTGGTGCGCCGCCAGCAGATTGCCTTCGACGCGCTCGGCGATGAAGTCGATGCTGGCGCGCTCCGCGCTTTGCCCCTGCGCGGCCAGGCGCTGGCTGATCCAGGCCGGCAACTGCGGCCGTTCCACGTTCGGGATATCGATGTAGACGGCCGCCTGCTGCAGGCTGGCGACCCAGGCCGCCTTCTGCGTGGCCCAGTCCAGCTTGGGCAAGGTGATCAGGGTGAGATTGTCGGGACTGAGGTTTTTCGCGTAGCTTTGCAGCGCCGCGCCGCCATCCTTGCCCGGTTTGCCGGTGGGGATGCGCAGCTCGATCATCTTCTTGTCACCGAACAGCGACAGCTCCTGGTTGGCGGCCAGCAGCTCGCCCCATTTGAAGCTGCGTTCCACGCTCAGCACATCGCGCTCGGTATAGCCCTGCCTGCGCGCGGCGGCGCGGATCTTGTCGGCCGCCTCCAGCGCCAGCAGGTGTTCGTCGCTGGTGATCACATACAGCTGCGCCAGCGGCTTGGCCACATGTGCATCGAGCGCGTCTATCCGCAATTGCATCGGCGCATCCTTACTGCTGTACGGCCGGGGCCACCGGCGTAACTGGCGTGACAGGCGCCACCGGCGCGACCGACATGGCCGGCAGCACCGGCTTGATGGCGGCCAGGCGGCGCATGATCTGCTGCACCAGGTCGTTGCGCATGTCGCGGTACAGCTGCGCTTCTTCGGTTTCCTTGGCCAGTACCTGCGACTCGTTGAAGGTGATCGGACGCGTCAGGGCGATGGTGGTCAGGCCCAGCAACACGTTGCCGGCTTTGTCCACCACGCGGAACTGGATCGAATACCCGAGCTGGTATTCGCGCACGCGGCCGTTACTGTTGAGCGACAAGATGGTCTTGGTACGCGTCTTCTCCGGGTCGGCCAGCACTTCCAGGGTCGCGTCGGCGGCCTCCCTGGTGTCGACGATCTCGGTGCTGCCGATGGCGTGGATATAGCGCTTGAGATCGATCGCCAGCGGCGAGGTATCGGGCAGGCCGATATTCATCGTCGCGAACGGCAGCATGAAACTGCCGTTCGAGCCGCGCAGATGAAAGCCGCAGGCCGACAGGGCCAGCACCAGGCACACGGCAACCATGGCGCGCCAGCTGCGGGAACCGCGCAGCAAACCGGAAGAAGAAGTCGTCATAGTTACACCACGATGCTGATTAACTTGCCCGGCACGACGATGACCTTCTTCGGCGTGGTTTCGATGTACTTCTGCACGCTCTCGCAGGCCAGCGCCTGCGCCTCGATGCTGGCCTTGTCGGCATCCTTGGCCACCGTGATCGAGCCGCGCAGCTTGCCGTTCACCTGGATCATCATCTCGATCTCGGACTGCTCCAGCGCTTTCGGGTCGACTTGCGGCCATTCGGCGTTCAGCAGGTCGCCGTACACGCCGGCATAGCCCAGCTCTTCCCACAAGACGTGGGTGATATGCGGCGCCACCGGGTTCAGCAAACGCAGGAAGATCGAATAGCCTTCGGCGATCAGCGCCTTCGATTGCGCGCTGTCGTCCAGCTTGGCCGATTCCAGCGTATTGAGCATCTTCATGCAGGCCGATACCACGGTGTTGTACTGGATGCGCTTGAGGTCATAGTCGGCCTGCTGCAGGATCTTGTGCAGTTCGCGGCGCAGGTTTTTCTGCGCGTCGCCGGTGGCCGGCGCAGCGCCGCCCGCCAGCGCGGCCTGGATCGTGGCCGATTGCGCATAGCCGAAGTTCCAGACGCGGCGCAGGAAGCGGTTCGCGCCTTCGACGCCGCTGCCCGACCATTCCAGCGTCTGTTCCGGCGGCGAAGCGAACATGGTAAACAGGCGGGCCGTGTCGGCGCCGTACTGCTCGATCTGCGCTTGCGGGTCGATGCCGTTGTTCTTCGACTTCGACATTTTCTCCGTGCCGCCGATTTCCACCGGCGCGCCATCGGCCACCAGGGTCGCGCTCTGCGGGCGGCCCTTGTCGTCCATCGTCAGGTTGATGTCGGCCGGGTTGAACCAGGTCTTCTTGCCGGCCGCGTCTTCGCGGTAATAGGTTTCGTTCAGCACCATGCCCTGCGTCAGCAGGTTGACAAACGGCTCGTCGAACTTGACCAGCCCGAAGTCGCGCATGATCTTGGTCCAGAAGCGCGCGTACAGCAGGTGCATCACGGCGTGCTCGATGCCGCCGATATACTGGTCCATCGGCATCCAGTAGTCATTGCGCGCGTCGACCATGGCGTCGTTCGAGCCCGGCGAGGTATAGCGCATGTAGTACCACGACGAATCGACGAAAGTATCCATCGTGTCGGTTTCGCGGCGCGCCGGCTTGCCGCACTGCGGGCAGTCGCACTGCAAAAAGGCTTCATATTTGTTGAGCGGGTTGCCCGTGCCGTCCGGCACGCAGTCTTCCGGCAGCACCACCGGCAGGTCTTTTTCCGGCACCGGCACCACGCCGCAGTCGGCGCAATGGATCATCGGGATCGGCGTGCCCCAGTAGCGCTGGCGCGAAATGCCCCAGTCGCGCAGGCGGAAGGTGGTTTTCTTTTCACCCAGGCCCAGCTCCGCCAGGTCGGCCGCCACCGCATCGACGGCGGACGCGAAATGCAGGCCGTCGTACTTGCCCGAGGCGATGCAGACGCCTTCCTTGCTGCCGTACGACTCCTGCCACGCGTCGGTCGAGAATTCCTGGCCCTTGACTTCGATCACCTGCTTGATCGGCAGGTCGTATTTCTTGGCAAAGCCGAAATCGCGCTCGTCATGCGCCGGCACGCCCATCACGGCGCCGTCGCCGTAGGTGATCAGCACGTAATTGCCGACCCATACTTCCACCTGCGCGCCCGTCAACGGATGGGTGACGAACAGGCCGGTCGGCATGCCCTTCTTCTCCATCGTTGCCATGTCGGCTTCGATTACGGAACCGAGCTTGCATTCGGCGTTAAAGGCCGCCAGCTCGGCATTGGTTTGCGCGGCGTGGATCGCCAGCGGATGCTCGGCGGCCACGGCGCAGAAGGTCACGCCCATGATGGTGTCCGGGCGGGTGGTAAACACATACAGCTTGCCGTCGCCGATCAGGCTGCCTGCAGCATCCTTGATCTGGTGCGGGAAGGCGAAGCGCACGCCGGTCGACTTGCCGATCCAGTTGGTCTGCATGGTGCGCACGCGCTCGGGCCAGCCCGGCAGCTTGTCGTCGGCATAGGCCAGCAATTCATCGGCATAGTCGGTGATGCGCGCGTAGTACATCGGGATTTCGCGCTTTTCGATCAGCGCGCCCGAACGCCAGCCGCGGCCGTCGACCACCTGCTCGTTGGCCAGCACGGTCTGGTCGATCGGATCCCAGTTCACGGTGCCGGTCTTCTTGTAGATGATGCCTTTTTCCAGCATTTTCAGGAACATCCACTGGTTCCATTTGTAGTATTCGGGCTTGCAGGCCGTCATTTCGCGCGACCAGTCGATCGCCAGGCCCATCGACTCCATCTGCTGCTTCATGTGCGCGATGTTCGAATAGGTCCACTGCGCCGGCGGCACGTTGTTGGCCATCGCCGCGTTTTCCGCCGGCATGCCGAACGCATCCCAGCCCATCGGCATCAGCACGTTGTAGCCGTTCATGCGCAGGTAGCGGTACATCACGTCATTGATCGTATAGTTGCGCACGTGACCCATGTGCAGCTTGCCCGAAGGGTAAGGCAGCATCGAACAAGCGTAGTACTTGCCTTTCGGGAAACGTGGGTCGTGTTCGACGGCTTTGTAGGCGTCGATCGCCTTCCAGTGCGATTGGGCGGCTTGTTCGACGTCGGCGGGACTATATTTATCTTGCATGATGTGCAGCCAATTAGTGGATATGAACCGAGCATTATACTGGTTGTCGCCGCCCGATAGCGCGGCAGGGCAATGCCCCCGGCACGCATATTTTTCCCGGCGCATCAACAGGCCGCGATTTCGCGTGTACTATTCGACAATCTTCCCGTACCCCGCCACCGGCCATGATCGTCTACCAGGAATATGCCCCCGTCGCCGCCCTGCGGCCCTGGCTGGAGTGCGTCTGGACCTGCCGCGTGCAGGCAGGCGCGACGCCCATGGCGCACCAGGTGCTGCCTGACAATTGCATCGACATTTTGTGCCAGGACCAGCAGGACGCCAGCTTTGCGGTCGGCATGATGACGGCGCCGATCAGCGTGGTGAGCAGCGGCCTGGTGCAGACCGTCGCCGCCCGCTTCAAGCCGGGCGCTGCCGCGCGCTTTTTCCAGCTGCCTTTGTACCAGCTGAACGATGGCCGTGCCGATCTGCAACAGCTGTGGGGCCGCGAGCTGGCCGCGCGCCTGGGCGACGCGCTGTGGACCGATGCCCTGCCCAATCAGCAACGCATCGCCATCCTGCAAGATTTTTTGCTGCTGCGGCTGAAAAACGCCCCGCCGCCACGCGACGCCAATCTGGCCCGGCACGCGATCGCGCTGATCGACGCAACGCAGGGCGCCGTGCGCGTCGACCATCTCGCCGCGCAGCTCGGTGTCTCGCGCCAGCATCTGGCGCTGCAGTTTCGCCAGCATGTGGGCATCAATCCGAAACTGTTTGCCCGCATCAGCCGCTTTCGCGCGGTCAACGGCGCGCTCAAGACCCTGCCGGCGCAGGCCGACTGGGCGCAGGTGGCCCTGCAATATGGCTATTTCGACCAGTCGCACCTGATCCACGACTTCCAGGATTTTGCGCGCAGCACGCCAGACGCCTGGGCAGCGCGGCACCGGGCCTGAGCTTCCATTTTTACAATCGCAGCGCCGGCAGCCATGGCATGCTGGCGCCATCCACTCACCACACAGGAGAAACAACATGATCAAGGGTTTGCGCACCGTAGCCTATCCCGTCCCCGACCTGGAAAAGGGCAAGGCCTGGTACAGCCAGGCGTTCGGCACCGAGCCGTATTTCGACCAGCCATTTTATGTGGGGTTCAGCATAGCCGGGTTTGAGCTGGGCCTGCTGCCGGACGGCCAGCCGGGCACTCAGGGCAGCGTTACCTACTGGGGCGTGGACGGCATCGAGCAGGAAATCGAACGGTTCCTCGCGCTGGGCGCCACCTTGCACCATCCCCTGACGGATGTGGGCGGCGGCATCCGCACGGTCGAATTGCTCGATCCGTTCGGCAACCAGATCGGCCTGATCGACAATCCGCATTTCGATACCGCCAAGGTGGCTTAGGTGACTTATGCGGCAGCGCCCTGCAGCCACAGGCGAAACTGCTGCAGCGCGGTCTTTTCATGCGCCGCTTCCGGCGTGATCAGGTAATACGCGCGCTGGCCGCGCAGCGGGCGCTCGCAGACGATCTGCAGTTCGCCGCGCGCCAGCTCCGCTTCGACCAGCATGCGCGGCAGCAACACCACGCCCTGCCCCTGCACGGCGGCCATGGCCAGCATGGAAAACAGCTCATAGCGCGCGCCATACCTGGCTTCGCCTTCCACCTGCATGGCGTCGAACCACTGGCGCCAGGCGCCGGGGCGCGTGCTTTGCTGCAACAAGGTCAGCTCCAGCAGATGCTGCGGCTGCCACAGGCTGCGTGCGCTCAGCAAACGCGGGCTGGCGACGGGCACGATCTCTTCATGCATCAGCAAGGTGGCGCGCGTGCCGGGCCAGCGCGCCAATTGCTCGGGCGTGCCCGCATACAGGGCGCCGTCGTATTCCGTGTCGGCAAACATGAACGGTTTCGTGTATGCATCGATATGCACCACGATCTCGGGCTGCTGCGCGGCCAGGCTGGCCAGGCGCGGCATCAGCCAGCGCGTGGCAAACGTGGGAACCGAAGCCAGCTGCAGGGCGCCGCCCCCGCCCTGGCGCGCCATGGTGTCGAGCGTGTCGCGCTCCAAGCCGTCCAGGCGTGCGGCGATCTGGCGCGCATACGAAGCGCCGGCGCTGGTCAGCACCACGCCATGGCGCGTGCGCTGGAACAATTGCACGCCTAAAAAACTTTCCAGCGATGCAATCTGGCGCGACACGGCGCTTTGCGTCAGCGACAGTTCGCGCGACGCATGGGTATAGCTTTGATGGCGCGCCGCCGCTTCAAAGCAGTTCAGCGCCTGCAGCATGGGGATCTTGCGGCTCATGGACGATCTCGGCAATAAAAGACTCAGTATGCCGCAAGATATGATGAGTACGCATATCTGGGTGCATAAAAATCGTTTGCCTGAGGCGCGGCGACAACCTACCATGAGTCCCATTCAATCTTGCGCCGGCTGTTAATTGCCTGGCGCTCACCTGCGAGGCCTGTGATGAGCAAAACCGTATTCGACTGGAATTCCCCCCTGCTGCTGGACGAACAGCTGACGAGCGACGAGCGCGCCGTGCTGGAAGCGGCGCGCGACTATTGCCAGGGCAGCCTGGCGCCGCGCGTGCTCGAATCGTTCCGCCACGGCCGCACCGACGCCGCCATCTTCCGCGAGATGGGCGAACTGGGCCTGCTGGGCTCGACCATTCCCGAAGAATACGGTGGCGCCGGCCTGAACTATGTGTGCTACGGCCTGGCCGCGCGCGAAGTCGAGCGCATCGATTCGGGCTACCGCTCGATGATGAGCGTGCAATCGTCGCTGGTGATGGTGCCGATCAACGCCTTCGGCAATGAAGAAACCAAGCAGAAATACCTGCCGAAGCTGGCGACCGGCGAATTCATCGGCTGCTTCGGCCTGACCGAGCCGAACCACGGTTCCGATCCGGGCAGCATGGTCACGCGCGCGCGCAAAGTTCCCGGCGGCTACAGCCTGTCGGGCGCCAAGATGTGGATCACCAACAGCCCGATCGCCGACGTGTTCGTGGTGTGGGCCAAGGACGACGAAGGCGCGATCCGCGGCTTCGTGCTGGAAAAAGGCTGGAAAGGCCTGTCGGCGCCAGAAATCCACGGCAAGGTGGGACTGCGCACCAGCATTACCGGCGAAATCGTCATGGACGAAGTGTTCTGTCCCGAAGAAAATGCGTTCCCGGACGTGCGCGGCCTGAAGGGTCCGTTCACTTGCCTCAACAGCGCGCGCTACGGCATCGCTTGGGGTGCGCTGGGCGCGGCCGAGGACTGCTACCTGAAGGCACGCCAGTACACCATGGACCGCCAGCAGTTCGGCCGCCCATTGGCCGCGAACCAGCTGGTACAGAAGAAACTGGCCGACATGCTGACCGAAATCACCATGGGCCTGCAGGGCTGCCTGCGCCTGGGCCGCATGAAGGATGAAGGCTCGGCCGCGGTGGAAATCACCTCGATCATGAAACGCAACAGCTGCGGCAAGGCGCTCGATATCGCCCGCATGGCGCGCGACATGATGGGCGGCAATGGTATCTCCGACGAGTTCGGCGTGATCCGCCACCTGGTCAACCTGGAAGTGGTCAACACCTATGAAGGCACGCACGATGTGCACGCGCTGATCATCGGCCGCGCCATTACCGGCATCGCCGCCTTCAGCAACTGATGGACGCCCTCGCTTCCACCTTGCGGCCCGCGCCATTGACAGGACTGCGCGTGCTGGACCTGTCGCGCGTGCTGGCCGGTCCATGGGCCGGACAATTGCTGGCCGACCTCGGCGCCGACGTGGTGAAAGTCGAGCAGCCGGGCCGCGGCGACGATACGCGCTCCTGGGGCCCACCTTATTTAAAAGACGAAGACGGCCGCGACACTCTTGAGGCCGCCTACTTCCAGTGCGCCAACCGCAACAAGCGCTCGCTGTGCATCGACCTGGCCGCGCCAGAGGGCCAGGCGCTGGTGCGCCGGCTGGCGCAGGAGGCCGATGTGCTGCTGGAAAACTTCAAGCTGGGCGGCCTGAAGCAGTACGGGCTCGACGCGGCCAGCCTGCTCGAACTCAATCCACGCCTGGTGTACTGCTCGATCACGGGCTTCGGCCAGGACGGGCCGTATGCGGCGCGCGCCGGCTATGATTTCCTGATCCAGGGCATGGGCGGGCTGATGAGCATTACCGGCGTGCCCGACGGACAGCCGGGCGCCGGGCCGCAGAAAGTGGGCGTGGCGCAAACCGATATCATGACGGGGCTGTACGCGACCATCGCCGTGCAGGCGGCGCTGGCCGAACGGACTCGGTCGGGCCTGGGCCAGCATATCGACCTGGCCCTGCTCGACGTGCAGGTGGCGGCGCTGGGCAACCAGGCGGCCAACTATCTGTGCGGCGGCAAGGTGCCGCAGCGCATGGGCAATGCCCATCCGAATATCGTGCCCTACCAGGATTTCCCCACCGCCGACGGCGACATGATCCTGGCGATCGGCAACGACGGCCAGTTCGCCCGCTTCTGTACCATTGCCGGCCATCCGGAATGGGCGCAGGATGAACGTTTCGCCACCAACCCGCAGCGCGTGGCGCACCGGGCGATATTGATTCCGCTGCTGCGCCAGGCCACCGTCATGCGCACGACAGACGAATGGATCACCGCGTTCGAACTGGCGGCCGTGCCCTGCGGTCCCGTCAACCGCATCGACCAGGTATTTGCCGATCCACAAGTGGTGGCGCGCGGCTTGAAGGTGCAGATGCCGCATCCGACGGCCGGTACGGTGGCGCTGGTGGCCAATCCGGTGCGCCTGTCCGCCTCGCCGGTGCAATACCGGCTGCCGCCGCCGTTGCTGGGGCAGCATACGGAAGAGGTGTTGGGGCAGTGGCTGGGATTGCAGAGTGGGGAGATTGCGGGTTTGCGCGAGCGCAAGGTGGTGTGATTTAACCCCAACGGCGGAACGGCTGGAGTCGGACCCTGAGGGTCCGACCCCGGCATTTCGCCGTTGGGTTGATCAACAATTATTTCAACGTCAATTTCAACGCCGGCTTCTCGCCATAATCCTCATAGCGCTCGTTGATGCCGGCGATACAGAACGTCACTTCTTCCAGCAGATCCGGCGCCTGCGCCTTCAGTGCGTCGGCGTCCTGCACCACGATGTCCAGCACTTCGTTCGGCTTCAAACGAAATTTGCTCATGCCGTCTTCGTCGCGCAGGTAGCTGAGGCAATCGACCCAGGCGTCCATGCTGTTGCCATAGAACTCGGGAAAACCGAAGACCTGCACGCATTGCGCGTGAAAGCTCGCCTCGTCGGTGATCTCTTTGCCGTTCAGTATTGCAGTGGCCATGTCTTCCTCAGTTCTTCAGCGACAGCACGTCCTGCATGTCGTACAGGCCGGTTGGCTTGTCGGCCAGGAAACGCGCGGCGCGCAGGGCGCCGTGGGCGTAGGTGACGCGGCTGCTCGACTTGTGGCTGATCTCGATGCGCTCGCCAATGCCGGCAAACAACACCGTATGGTCGCCGACGATATCGCCGCCACGGATGGTGGCAAAGCCGATGGTGGACGGATCGCGCTCGCCCGTCACGCCTTCGCGCCCGTAGATCGCGCACTCCTTCAGATCGCGGCCCAGCGCCCCCGCCACCACTTCGCCCATCTGCAGCGCGGTGCCGGACGGCGCATCGACCTTGTGGCGGTGGTGCGCTTCGATGATTTCGATGTCGTAGCCTTCAGACAAGCTTTTCGCGGCCAGTTCCAGCAGTTTCAGCGTCACGTTCACGCCCACGCTCATGTTCGGCGCAAACAGGATGGCCGTCTTTTCGGCGGCGGCGGCAATCGCCGCCTTGCCCGCATCATCGAAACCGGTGGTGCCGATGATCATCTTGATGCCGTGCTCGGCGCAATAGGCCAGATGCTGCAGCGTGCCTTCCGGACGCGTGAAGTCGATCAGGTAATCGGCGTTCGCCAGGCCTTTGGCCAGATCGGACTCGATCACCACGCCGGCAGGCTTGCCCAGAAACGCGGCGGCATCCT
The DNA here is from genome assembly GCF_031995485.1 of Janthinobacterium sp. Lineage (NCBI taxonomy): Bacteria > Pseudomonadati > Pseudomonadota > Betaproteobacteria > Burkholderiales > Oxalobacteraceae > Janthinobacterium > Janthinobacterium sp. The sequence goes on along the minus strand of NZ_DAMAGB010000029.1, from coordinate 48,898 downwards.
GGCCGACGGTGGGCGATCCTTCGCGGTCAAGCGCGCCAGCGAGCACGGCGTCCGGCGCATTGCCGACCGCTTCGATCAGGATATGGCCCATGCGGCCACTGGCGCCGGCGATTGCAATTTTCAGTTCAGTCATTTTAATTTCTTACAGCAACTTATTTGGTGGGTTCAGGCGCTGGCTCGGCCGGAGTAATGGCCGGCTTGGTGACGGGGATCATGGCCGGCGTATTATCGGGATTCGACGGTACGGCCGACGGCGCCACTGGCGACGGCACCACGGCGGCAGGTGCGCCGGCCTTGGCCAGCTTGGCGAACGGCGACGGGCCGGCGATGCGGTCGATGTATTCTTTTTCGGTCGGCAGGTTGCCGCCTTCGAAGCGGGCGACCTTGCCCTCTTTGTCAAAGAACACCACTACGCGGCTGCTGGTGGTTTCGCCACTGCCACGGGCCAGGCGGAACGGATAGTCCCAGCGCTCGGCGTGGAAGATGTCGGTCAGCAAAGGCGTGCCGAGGATGAAACGCACCTGGTCGCGCGTCATGCCTTCTTTCAGCTGCGACACCATCTCTTCGGAGACAAAGTTGCCTTGCTGAATGTCAGGACGGTAAGGCGAGAAGAACCACATGAATTTCTGCAGCGGCGTGATGGTGGTGGTCTGCGCACCCTTGTCCGGCACGAGTTCCGCGCCTTCTTTCTGGGTGATGGCCGGTTTTTCACCGAGGATGCCGCGGCTGGCGCAGCCAGAAGCCATCAGCGCGATGCAAACCATGCCCGCCACGACTGGTGCTCGAAATGAAATACGGTGCCGCAGAGTTGGCAATACTGCCGGTGTTACGCGCATAAATGACCTCAATTTGATGAACAAAACGCCAGGAGTGACTGGCTCGCCAAAAAAATGCTTATTTTGGCACTCCCCGACAAAACGCTATATCATAAAGCACCTGACCCACATACGAGCAACAAACATGAGTAACAATCCTAGTGATCTCAAGGCAAGCGGCCTGAAAGCCACCCTGCCACGGCTGAAGATACTCGATATCTTCCAGAGTAGCCCGGTACGCCACCTGACGGCGGAAGACGTCTATAAAATTCTTCTGGCCGACAATATGGACGTCGGCCTGGCAACTGTCTACCGTGTACTGACCCAGTTCGAACAAGCTGGATTGCTTAACCGCAACCATTTTGAAACGGGCAAGGCCATTTTCGAGCTCAACGAGGGCTCGCACCACGATCACCTGGTCTGCCTCGATTGCGGCCGTGTCGAAGAATTCTTCGACGAGTCGATCGAAATCCGCCAGCAGAAAGTGGCCGAAGAACGCGGCTTCAAGATTGCCGAGCACGCGCTGGCCATCTACGGCAATTGCATCAAGCCAGCCTGCCCGCACCGGCCAGCCTGACGCAATCCTGCTGCGGCCTTAATGATGGCTGAGGGCGTTTGACAGCAGCTTGGCCGTAATATCGACAATCGGAATGACCCGCTCGTAGGCCATGCGGGTCGGTCCGATCACTCCCAGCGTGCCCACGATCTTGCCGTTGACTTCATACGGCGCCGTTACCACGCTCATCTCGTCCATCGGCACCAGATTCGATTCGCCACCGATAAAAATCTGCACGCCGGTCGCCTTGCTCGACACATCGAGCAACTGCATCAGTCCCGTTTTCTGCTCGAACATGTCGAAGAGTTGACGCAGCGAACTCATGTTCGATGACAGGTCGCTCACGCTGAGCAGATTGCGCTCGCCCGAGATCACCATGTCGTCGCTATGGTCGGCCATCGCTTCGCTGCCGGCCTCGACCGCCACCTGCATCAGGCTGCCCATATCGTCGCGCAGCTGGCGCAATTCGCCCTGCAGGCGCACGCGCACGGCGTCGAATGACAGGCCGCCATAATTCTGGTTGATATAGTTGGCCGACTGGATCAGCTGCGACGGCGTATAGTCCGCCTCGGTCAGCAGCAGCCGGTTCTGCACGTCGCCGCCCGGCCCGACGATCACCAGCAGGATGCGTTTTTCGGACAGGCGCAGGAATTCGATCTGCTGGAACACCGATTCGCGGCGCGGGCTGAGCACCACGCCGGCAAACTGCGACAGCGACGACAGCATCTGCGCCGCATTGGCGATGGTCTTTTGCGGCTGCTGGATATCGAGGCGCATGCGCGACTCAACCAGGTGTTCGTCCAGATGTTTCACTGTCAGCAAGGTGTCGACAAAGATGCGGTAGCCGCGCGGCGTGGGAATGCGGCCGGCCGAGGTATGCGGACTGGACACATAGCCCTGCTCTTCCAGGTCGGCCATGATATTGCGGATGGTGGCCGGCGACAGGTCGAGGCCGGAAATTTTCGACAAGGCGCGCGAACCGACCGGCAGGCCGTCGGCGATATACCGCTCGACCAGGGCTTTCAGCAGTGTTTGGGCACGAAGTTCGAGTTGCATGGTGTTTTCAGTTAAACAAGTAAGCTGGCATGCAACGGGCGGCAAAGGGAGCCGGAGATGCAGCAACAGCAGCTATTATGCACGTTCGCCCGCCAGGCGGCGATCAATCTTCCAGTTGCCCTTGCAGCCACAGCAGCAATTCATCAAAGTTGGCGCAGATGGCGTCCGGCTGCACGCCGGCCTCCAGATGGGCGTCGCTGCCGCGCCGGTTCATCCAGACGGCACGCATGCCGGCGTCCTGCGCTCCCGTGACATCAAAATACAGATCGTCGCCCACATACACGGCTTCATGCGGCGCCACGCCCAGCGCCGCGCAGCCGGCCAGGAAAATCGACGCATCGGGCTTGGCCACGCCAAACTCGCTGGCGGCGATCGATACCTTGAAATGCTGTGCGAGGCCGATAATTTCAAGGTCCGCGTTGCCATTCGAGATCGATCCCACCAGCAGCCGCTGCTGCATCCAGGCCAGGCCAGGCAGCACATCGTCATATGGAATGACACGGTTGCGGGCGGCCAGGAACTGCCGGACTGCCTCATCGACCAGGGCCGGATTCTCGCCGGCCGCCTCGAAGGCCGTCAGCAGGCCGGTGCGGCGCAGCTCGATCAGGTTGCCATGGAAATGCGGTTGCTGATTCAACATGTCGAGCCGGTGCCGGCGCAGCGCTTCGATCGAAAACTGCTGCGCCACTTTGGGCGCGTGCTGCGCCAGCCAGTCGTGCAGCAAGGTTTCGGCGGCGGCAATCACGGGCGCAATCGGCCACAAGGTATCGTCGAGATCGAACAGGATGGCCTTGGGCGGTACCGCGGCATGGGCAGAAGTAGTTGACATGAAACCAATCGAGAGAGAGGAAAGGGCTGCCATATTGTCGCACCGATCGTGCCATGCAGCCTGCCTTGCTGGCTGTCAAATGGGGCCGGGCCAGCCCTGGCGGCCGAAAAATTGTTACAGGGTGATACAAGGCAAGATCAATCGGCTTGCCAGATAGACTAAAATAGGCGCCATTCCAATGCGGCGCCAGCGTCCGTATTGCGCTACCCTACCTAATTCGTTTTGGAGAATGTATGAAAAATGTATACCTGCGCTCGATGCTGGCGGCAGCTTGCGCTGCCACACTGGCGGCATGCGGCGGCAGCGGCGGCAATCTGTATCTGGGCGGCAACGTGATCGGCCTGGCAAAAAGCGGCCTGGTGCTGAAAAATGGCGACAGCGAGCTGGAAGTCCTGTCCGGTGCCACCACCTTTTATTTTCCCAACCTGGTCAAGGCCGACGACCGCTATGACATCAAGATCCTGACGCAACCAAAAGGTGCCACGTGCACGATTACCGGTGGTACCGGCAAGGCCAACAGCTATTCGGCGTCAAACGCCGTGGTCAGTTGCATTACCGATCAATATACACTGGGTGGCAGCATCAGCGGCCTGACGGCCGACGGCCTGATCCTGGCCAATGGCCAGTCGCAAATCAGCCCGCTGGCCAACAGCACCAAATTCGTGTTTGCCTCCACCGTAGGCGATGGCGCCACCTATACCGTCAATGTATTCAAGAATCCACCCGGCCTGGCTTGCACCATCAGCAATCCGGTCGGCACGATGGGATCGAAAAACAACGACACGCTGATCGTTGCCTGCGTACCGGCCTGATCCTGACGGTCCCTTACCTATATTCTGGAGAAATACATGAAGTCATCCTGCCTGCGCCCACTGATTGCGCTGATGCTGATCGCCGGCCTTGCTGCCTGCGGCGGCAAAGCCTCGTACGAGGTTACCGGCACCATCAGCGGCTTGAGCAATAGCGGTCTGGTACTGGCCAATGGCGGCGACACCGTCAGCCCTGCTGTCGGCGCCACCTCGTTCACCTTTCCAAAGCGCATCGATTACGGCACCGACTACAACATTACGGTCAAGACGCCACCGGCCCACATGAACTGCAGCGTGTCGAGCGGTTCCGGCTCGGCCGGCCACTATGTCAGCATCGAATCGTTTGTCCTCTGCCAGCAAAACACCTATACGGTCGGCGGCACCATCACCGGCCTGACGGTCGACGGCCTGGTATTGGCCAACGGCAGCGATGCCAACCAGCTGACCCTGGTCAAGAGCACCACTACGCCAGGCACCTTCACCATGCCGGCCCAAGTGGCAGACGGCAGTTCGTACACCATCAACGTGGTGACCAATCCGGCTGGCCTGTCTTGCAAGGTTGATACCGACCCGGCTACCGGCCTGTCCACTGGCGTCGGCGTGATGGGCGAAGCGGCAGTGACCAAGGTGAAAATCAGCTGTACCGCTGTGTAAGAAGAACTTGCCTGTACGCATTGCGGTATCAGGCAAGTCATCACCAAATCGTATACTTGGTATTTGAAAGATAAATTGGAGTTATATGTGGCGATGCAGCATACTGCATCTGTCTCCTCCAACTCTTCCAAGAATTGGATTTAGCCCGCTTTTACCAGCGGGCTTTTTTTTGCCCAGAATTCAGGCGGCGTGTTTACCGGTCTCCGGCTGGAACAGCTGCACGATGCTGGAAAAGTCCTGCTGGCCATGACCAGCCTGCGCATGCAGCTGATACAGCTGGCGCACCAGGCCGCCCAGGGGCGTGGCGGCGCTCACCGACAGGCTGGCCTGCTGCGCCAGTCCCAGGTCTTTCAGCATCAGCGATGTGCCGAAGCCGCCAGCGTAGTTGCGCGACGCGGGCGCATTTTCCATCACCCCCGGCCATGGGTTATACACCTCCAGAGTCCAGTTGCGCCCCGAACTCTTGGCCATGATATCGGACAGCACGGCCGGATCGAGCCCGTGCGCCACGCCCAGGTTCAGGGCCTCGGCCGTGCCGGCCATCAAGACTCCCAGCAGCATGTTGTTGCAGATCTTGGCCACCTGGCCAGCGCCAGCGTCGCCCGCATGGAAGATATTCTTGCCCATTTTTTCCAGCAGCGGCCGTGCCCGCAGCAAGGCCTCCGCGCTGCCGCCGACGATAAAGGTCAGCGTGCCGGCTTGCGCGCCAGCCGTGCCGCCCGACACCGGTGCGTCGAGCATGGCAAAGCCGCGCGCGGAAGCTGCCTGCGCCACCTGGCGCGCCACGTCGGCGGCAATCGTGCTGCAATCGATCAGCAGTGCGCCCGCCCTGGCCGAATCGAGCACGCCGCCCTCGGCCAGATACAGCTCCTGCACATGCTTGTTGGCCGGCAGCATGGTGATGACGGCGTCGGCCGTCTGCACGGCGGCGCTGGCGGACGGCGCAGCGGTGGCGCCCGCCTCGACCAGCGAAGCGACGGCCTCGGGGGCCAGGTCGAATACCGATACATGAAAGCCGGCCGCCACCAAGTTGCGCGCCATCGGCGCCCCCATGTTGCCCAGGCCAATAAAAGCGATATGTTGCATGGTGTCTCCTCGTGTCTTGTTATGCCAGGTCGGCCAGCGGATGCGTGGCCCACGGCGCCTGGAAATATTCGTTCAGATAGCGCTCGCCCAGCTCGCCCAGGCTGGCCGGCTGCCATTGCGGCGCACCGTCCTTGTCGATCAGCAGCGCGCGCACGCCTTCGGCAAAGTCGGGATGCGCGCAGCACTGCACCGCGACGATCAGTTCCAGCTGGAATACTTGCGCCAGGCTCAGGTGGCGCGTGCGCTCGCGCATGGCCCATACCAGCGCGGCCGAACTGGGAGCGCCTTTTGCCAGCGAATGGGCCGCCTTTTGCAGCCAGGCGGAATCGCCCGCATAGGCGGCAATCGCCGCCACCACTTCCTGCAAGGTCGGCGCCTGCGTCAGGCTGGCGATGGCGTCGAAATTGGCGCGCACTTCCGACACGGGCAGCAAGGATGCCGGCGCGGCAAAGCTGCGCAGCAGGCGGTCGAGCTGCTGGCGGTTCGCTTGCGGATCTGCCCGCCATGAGGCTTGCGCCAGTGCGTCCAGCACCGGCTCGCGCGCGTCCTGCTGCAGGAAATAATCGCCGAGGCCGGCAAACAGCGCGTCAGCCGCGTTCATCGGCGCGCCCGTCAGGCCCAGGAACAGGCCGCTGCGGCCCGGCATGCGCCCCAGGAACCAGCTGCCGCCCACATCGGGGAACAGGCCAATCGTAATTTCCGGCATGGCGATGCGCGTGGTTTCCGTTACCACGCGGTGGCTGGCGCCCGCCATCAGCCCCAGGCCGCCGCCCATGACGATGCCGCCGCCCCACACCAGCAGCGGTTTCGCATAGGTATGGATGCGATGATCGAGACGGTACTCTTCGGCAAAAAACGCCAGCGCCTGCGGGTTCGGCACCACGCCAGGCTGCTCGGCCACGGCCGTGCGCAGGCTGCGCACATCGCCGCCGGCGCAAAACGCCTTGTCGGTCGACGACTGCAGCACCACGCAGGCGATGCTGGCGTCATCCATCCAGCGCAGCAGCGCGCCGTCGATGGCGCGTATCATGTCCAGGTTCAGCGCATGCAAGGACTTCGGTGCGTCGAGCGTGATCACGCCCAGCTTCATGCCGCCCGGGCAATCGCGCTCTTCAATTTTGACAGTGTCAATCAGGATAGCTTCAACCATTCTTCCACTCCGCCGTGCGTTTTTCCAGAAAGGCCTGCACGCCCTCTTTCTGGTCCTGCGTTTCGAACAGGCCCAGGAACAGCGTGCGCTCATCGGGCAGCGACTGCGCCAGAGGTTTGCTGCGCGCGCCCTGGATCAGCGATTTGGACGCCGCCACGCTGCCCGGGCTCTGGCGCGCCACTTTGGCCGCCAGCGCCAGCGCGGTCGACAATGCTTTGCCGGTGGGCACGACTTCCTCGACCAGGCCGATCGCCAGGGCTTTGGCCGCATCGACCCGCTCGCCACATAAAATCATGCGCTTGGCCCAGCCTTCGCCGACCAGCCATGGCAAAATCTGCGTGCCGCCCGCGCACGGCAGCAGGCCCACCGATGCTTCCGGCAAGGCCATCTGCGCATGCTCTTCGGCGATGCGGATATCGCAGGCCAGTGCGCATTCGAGCCCGCCGCCCATCGCATAGCCATTGATGGCGGCAATGCTGACGCCGCGATACGCCGACAGCGCCTCGAACGCCTCGCCAAACGCAGCCGCCATATTGAAGGCCATGTCCTTGTCGCCGTCGGCAAACAGTTTCAGGTCGGCGCCGGCCGAGAAGAACTTCGCGCCGCCGCCCGTGATCACCAGCGCGTACACATCGTTGTCCGCATTCAGGTCGGCCACCAGCTCGGTCAGGGCGCGCAGGCTGGCCAGGGTCCAGGTATGGGCCGGTGGATTGTCCAGCGTCACCTGCACCACATGGTTGTGGCGTTCCACTACTAAATTGCTATAAATCTTGTTTGTATCGTTAGTCATCGTAAAGTCTCCGTGGCGCCGTCTTTCAGGATCGCGCGCGCAATAATCAGGCGCATGATTTCATTGGTCCCTTCCAGGATCTGGTGTACCCGCGTGTCGCGCACATGGCGCTCAAGCGGATACTCGCGTATGTAGCCGTAGCCGCCATGCAGCTGCAGCGCTTCGTTGCAGACATTGAAACCGATATCGGTGGCAAAGCGCTTGGCCATGGCGCAGTAGGCGGAGGCATCGGGACTTTGCTGGTCGAGTTTCCAGGCAGCCAGGCGCACCATCTGGCGCGCCGCCACCAGTTCGGTCAGCATGTCGGCCAGCTTGAACTGCAGCGCCTGGAACTGCGCCAGCTCGCGGCCGAACTGCTTGCGCTCCTGCATGTAACCCTGCGCGCGCGTCAGGGCCGCCTGCGCCGTGCCGACCGAACACACGGCAATATTGATGCGCCCGCCATCGATGCCCTTCATGGCAATCGCAAAGCCTTCGCCTTCGGCGCCCAGCAGATTTGCTGCCGGCACGCGCACGTTATCGAAGCTGATGATGCGCGTGGGCTGGCTGTTCCAGCCCATCTTTTCTTCCTTCTTGCCGTACACGATGCCGGGCAGGTCGGCCGGCACGGCAAACGCCGAGATGCCGCCCGCGCCGTCGCCGCCGGTGCGCGCCATCACGATCAGCATGTGCGTCTGGCCCGCGCCGGAGATGAATGCTTTCGTGCCGTTGAGAACATACTGGTCGCCCTCCCTGACCGCTCTGGTACGCAGCGAAGCCGCGTCGGACCCCGACTGCGGCTCCGTCAGGCAGTAGCTGGCCAGCTTCTGTCCAGCTGCCAGCGCCGGCACCCACTCGTCGCACAGCGTTTCCTGGCCCCAGCGCGACAGCATCCAGGTGGCCATGTTGTGGATGGTGATATACGCGGTGGTCGAGGTGCAGCCGCCGGCCAGTTCCTCGAACACGATGGCCGCATCCTGGCGCGACAGGCCCAGGCCGCCCCAGCGCTGCGGCGTGTACAGGCCGCAAAATCCCATCTCGCCCGCTTTGGCGATCGTCTCGACGGGAAAGATCGCTTCCGCATCCCAGTGCGCCGCATGCGGCGCCAGTTCGCCGGCGGCAAACGCACGCGCGGCGTCCTGGAACTCGCGCTGCTCGTCGCTCAGTTCAAAGTCCATGGGGCGCTCCTTACTTGAGGCTGATGGTGGTGTTGACCTTGCCCACCGAAGCCGAATCCGTGAACCAGCGCTGGGTAATCGTCTGCGTCTGCGTGTAGAACAGCACCACCTGCTTGCCGAACGGGCCCAGGTCGCCCAGCTTGGAGCCGCGCGAACCAGTAAAGCTGAACAGCGGCACCGGCACGGGAATCGGCACATTGATGCCCACCTGCCCCACGTCGATCTCCTCCTGGAAGTAGCGCGCGGCCGCGCCGCTCTGGGTAAACAGCGCCGTGCCATTGCCGTTCGGATTGGCGTTGACCAGTTCAATCGCTTCGTCGAGCGTGTCGACTTCGACCACGATCAGCACCGGGCCAAAGATTTCCTGGTCATACACGATCATGCCGGGCTTGACGCCCGACAGAATCGTGGGTCCGACAAAGTTGCCGTTCGGATAGCCATCGACCTTCACGTCGCGCCCATCGAGCGTCAGCGTTGCGCCCTGCTCCACGCCCTTGGCGATCAGGCCGAACACGCGCTCTTTTGCCGCGCACGAGATCACGGGACCGAGGTCGGGATTGTCCTTGCCGGCGCCCACCGTCAGGGTCTGCGCCTTGGCGGACAGTTCCGGCAGCCAGTCGCGCGCCTCGCCCACCAGCACGGCCACCGAGGCCGCCATGCAGCGCTGGCCAGCCGCGCCGAAGCCGGCGCCCAGCAATTGGTTCAGGGTCTGCTCCTTGTTGGCATCCGGCAGCACCACGGCGTGGTTCTTGGCGCCCATCATGCACTGCGCGCGCTTGCCATTGAGGCTGGCGCGCTGGTACACATGGGTGCCGACCTTGCTGGAACCGACAAACGAGATCGCCTTGATATCGGGGTGGTCGCACAGCGCGTTGACCACGTCTTCGCCGCCATGAATGACGTTCAGCACGCCAGCCGGAATGCCGGCCTGCAGCGCCAGGCGCACCAGTTTTTCCGTTACCAGCGGGTCCTGCTCGGATGGCTTCAACACGAAGGTATTGCCGCAGGCGATCGCCATCGGGAACATCCACAGCGGGATCATGGCGGGGAAGTTGAACGGGGTAATGCCGGCGCACACGCCCAGTGGCTGCAGCACGCTATAGGTGTCGACGCCGCCGGCCACGTTCTGCGCATATTCGCCCATCTGCAGCGTGCCGATATTGGCCGCGTGTTCCACCACCTCCAGGCCGCGGAATACATCGCCTTCGGCGTCGAGCAGGGTCTTGCCCTGTTCCATCGTCAGGGTCGCGGCCAGCTCCGCCATGTTTTCGCGGATCAGCTGCTGCAGTTTCAGGAAGATGCGGGCGCGCGCGCCGATCGGCGTCTTGCGCCAGGTTTTGAAAGCGCGCTGGGCCGAGGCAATCGCCGCGTTGACTTCATCGGGCGTGGCGAACGGCACGCGGGCCAGCACTTCCTGGGTGGCCGGATTGACGACATCGCGCCAGACGGTGGTGTTTGATTCCACCCACTCGCCATTGATCAAAAGGGGGACGGTTGGAATGCTTGCTGCGGCAGTTGCTTGGGTCACGCGTGTCTCCTGGTTTTATGGGAAGTTCGTGTTTGCATTATTCGCACATTGACGTGGCCGTACAAGGCGTGAAAATGCGAGATATTGCCAAGCCAGTTCTGTTAATCTGCAAAGATTGCAAATTTGCAGATTCCACAGGAGACAACAGTGGCCAAGGTATTCATGGGCGTGCGCCTGCAGCGGCTGCGCGAGGAACGGCGCATGACGCAGGTGGCGCTGGCCAAGTCGCTGGGCATCTCGCCCAGCTACCTGAACCAGATGGAGCGCAACCAGCGCCCGCTGACGGTGCCGATTTTGCTGCGTATCGGCACCGTGCTGGGCGTCGATCCGCAAATCTTTTCCGAGCACGACAGCGCCAGCCTTGTGGCCGACGTGCGCGATGTATTCGGCGAACTGCCGGACGCGCCGCCGACCTCGATGGCGGAACTGAAAATGCTGGTGGAGAATATGCCGGAACTGGCGCGCTCTATCCTGCTGCTGCAGCGGCGCTACCGCGTGATGGCGGAGCGGGCCGATACGCTGGCCGCGCGCCTCGACGATGGCAGCCGCGGCGACAGCACCCTGGCGCTGGCGCCATCGACCGATGAGGAGGTGCGCGAATACCTGAACCGGCGCCAGAACTATATCGATGAACTGGACCAGGCGGCGGAACTGGTGTCGGAAGAACTCGATCCCCGGCTGCGCACGCGCGACGCGCTGCAGGCACGCCTGCAAGAACGGCACGGCATCCGCGTGCAGCTGACCGATGGCGACGCCGGCATGGTGCGCAAGCACCGCTACGACGCGCAGCAGAAAATCCTGTGGCTGCCCGATACCCTGACGGGTGGCCAGCGCGCGTTCCAGATGGCGGCGCAAATCAGCCTGCTCGAACACAGCTCGCTGATCGACGCGCTGGTGCTGGCGGCCGGGTTTTCCGGCGCCGGCGCGCAGAGCAGCGCGCGGCTGGCGTTCTCGAATTATTTTGCCGGCGCTCTCTTGATGCCGTACCAGCGCTTCCTGCAGGCGGCCGAAAGCCGCGCCTGGGATATCGAACGCCTGGCGCACCAGTTCGGCGTGGGCTTCGAGGCCGTCTGCCATCGCCTCAGTACCCTGCAGCGCCCCGGGGCGGCGGGACTGCCATTCTTTTTCGTGCGCGTCGACCGGGCCGGCAATGTGTCAAAGCGCCAGTCGGCCACCGATTTTCACTTTTCACGGGTCGGCGGCACCTGTCCGCTGTGGATCGTCTACGACGCCTTCAGCCACCCGGGCCAGGTGCTGACGCAGGTGGCCAGCATGCCGGACGGCTGCACGTATCTGTGGATTGCGCGCCAGGTCAGCACCGGCGCGCCGGGTTTCCGGGCGCCGGGCAAGACCTTCGCCGTGGCGCTGGGCTGCGATATCTCCCAGGCGCACCGGCTGATCTACTCGAAAGGACTCGACCTGCACGACCCGCAGGGCGCCACGCCGATCGGCACCGGCTGCAAGGTGTGCGAGCGCCAGGCCTGCCCGCAGCGCGCGTTTCCGTCGCTGCTGGCGCCCAGGCCCGCGCCATCGGCGTGATGCGAGCATGCATGCGTCGACGATGTTGTCGGATTACGGTGCTTCGCACCTGATTCGGCCTTGCATGCGTCAACGATGTTGTCGGATTACGGTGCTTCGCACCTAATCCGACCTACGCCGCCTCACAATGTTCGATGTCCGGGTGCACGGGCATGCCCCGCCTCACAATGTTCAATGTCCGCGTGCACGGGCATGCACCGCCCCACCATGTTCGATGTCCGGGTGCGCGGGCATGCCCCGCCCCACGATGTTCACCGTTCGGGTGAATGGACCGCAGGTCGGATTAGCCGAAGGCGTAATCCGACATGCTCCGCCCGCAGAACGTCTTCAGTTACTCCACCAGGCGCGCGCGCAGTGCATCGAAGGTGGCGGCAAACTCGGTGCGCCAGGCCTGCCGCGTGGCCTCGTCGATCCACGCGCCATCGAGGCCGTTGAGCATGAAAGCGCGCATGTCGTCGATGCCGAAACCGAACTCGCGCATCATCAGCCAGGCGCCGGTTGGCGTCACGTGGTGCAGGGTCGGATCGTCCGTATTCGGGTGCAGTTTCAGGCCCAGTTTCGCCATCGCGCGGATCGGATGGTCGAGCGCCCAGCGCTCGGGCGCCAGCGTGCGCAGGTAGTAGGAATTGGTCGGCACCACCGTAAATACCAGGCCACGTTCGGCATACTGGCGCGCCAGCTCCGGGTTGTCGACGATGGTGTAGCCGTGGTCGACCCGGTCCACCTTCAGTGCATCGACGGCGGTGGCCACGTTCATCCACGGCATGCCGAATTCACCCGCATGCGCGGTGCACTTGAAGCCGGCTTCGCGCGCGGCGCGGTAGGCTTGCAGGAACAGTTCCGGCGGCCTGTCGTTTTCACGGTAGTCGATGCCGATGCCGATCACTTCCGGCGCGCGGAATTCCTTCATCCATTCCACCATCTGCAGCGCTTCCTCGGGCGGCGCTTCGCGGTCGATGCTGGGGATCAGCCGGCCGATCACGCCGAAGTCGCGCCGGGCGTCGCGGATCGCCGCCACGATGGCGTCCTGCGCTGCCTCGTAGCGGATGCCCGACACGCGCACGGTGCCGGTCGGGTTCCAGAAAAACTCCGCATAGCGCACGCCGTGGCTGTGCGCGTCTTCCAGGTATTCGTAGGTCAGGCAATACAGGTCGGCCGGCGCCACGATCAGATGCGCGTCGAGCGCGCGCAGCACGCGCAGCACGCCCACCGGCTTCTCGCCGCGCGTATAGAACGCATCGATCTCTTCGGGCGTGACGACGTTATTCGTCTTGGCGGCCAGCGCGCGGAAGGTATCCTGGCGCACCGTGCCGAACAGATGGCAATGCAGCTCCACCTTGGGAATGGCGCGGACAAACTGTTCGAGGCTCAGGGGAGAATTCGACATGACTCGTTTCGTATAAAGGTTAGCCGGTCAGGCGAGGATGGCCGACAGGCGTTGCATCAGCAGTTCGATCGCGGCCGGGCCGTCGGCCAGGTGCGCCACCTGGGTGGTCACGGGCGCACGGCGCGGCACGCGGAACTCGCACACCGTCATGCCGCGCGTCAGCTCGCCTTTCAGTTCGATGGCCACGTGGGCCGGCAAAAACTGGAACAGGTGCGGCGCTTCCAGGAACAAAGCCACCACCGGGTCGTACATCGGCATCGGCACGGAACCATCAACGCTCCTGATGCGCACATACGCTTCCAGGTAGCCGGCCAGCATGGTGGCGCGCGGCGTGCCGAGCGCGCGCAGGCGCTCCACTTCCACGCTGGTGACCAGCAGCTGGCGGCACAGGTTCAACCCGAACATGCGCAGCGGGATGCCGGCCCTGAATACCACGTCGGCCGCTTCCGGATCGGCATAGATATTGAATTCGGCCGCCGCCGTATGGTTGCCCTGGTCGGTCGAGCCGCCCATCAGGATGATCTCGACAATCTTGCCGGCGATATCGGGCGCCTTTGCCAGCGCGGTGGCGATATTGGTCATCGGCGCGATCGCGATCAGCGTGATCTCGCCCGGATGGGCGCGCACGGCGGCGATCAGCGCATCGACCGCATGGCCGGGTGCATCGCTCGCCGCGCCCGGTGGCAGGATGTCGCCGGTGGTCGGCATGCCGCTGTCGCCGAGAATGCGCTGCGCCGTTTCGATGGCGCCGGCCAGCGGCTGTTCGCAGCCGCGGTAGATCGGTACGCTCAGGCCGTCATGCGCCTTGATGCGCAGCGCATTGTCGTAGGTGATATCAACCGGCGCATTGCCGGTGACGATGCTCACGCCCAGCCAGTCGATCTCCGGGTTGCTGCCCAGCAGCAGCATGGTCAGCCAGTCGTCGAAGCCGGGGTCGGTGTCGAGCCAGATTTTTTTCAGGGCCTTGTGCATGTTTTTTCCTTTTACGCGGCCAGGCACAGCGCGCTGTCTGACGGCAGCACGAACGACACGGCCGTGCCTTCGCGCCAGGCCGCGCCATGGGCCGCGCAGATGCCCTTGACGGGACCCAGCGGGGTTTGCAGCAGGTATTCGACGGTGTCACCCAAAAAACCCCGTGCCAGCACGGTGCCGGGATAGGTACCGGCGGCATCGTCGGCCGCACAGACGCGCACGCGGTCCGGACGCCAGCCCAGCACCGTGGTGCCGGTGCTTACGGGCGCCGTGTACGGCAGGCTGGCGCCGGCGTGGTGCAGCGCGCCGTCGCGGTAGTCGAACAGGTTTTCAAAGCCCATGAAGTTGGCCACAAAGCGCGTCGACGGCGTGTTGAACACGGCCTCCGGTGCGGCCAGCTGCTCGATGCGCCCGCCGTTCATGACGACGATGCGGTCGGACAGCGCCAGCGCTTCTTCCTGGTCGTGGGTGACGTACAGCATGGTGATGCCCAGCTCGCGCTGGATGCGGCGCAGCTCGGCGCGCATCTGCACGCGCAGCTTGGCGTCCAGGTTCGACAGCGGCTCGTCCAGCAGCAGCAGGGCCGGTTCGACCACGATGGCGCGCGCCAGCGCCACGCGCTGCTGCTGCCCACCGGACATCTGCGCCGGCAGGCGCGTCTCGAAACCGGTCAGGCCGACGGCGGCGATCACCGCCTCCACCTTGCTCCTGATCTGCGCTGGCGCGACCTTGCGCAGGCGCAGGCCGAAGGCGATATTGTCGTACACGTTCAGGTGCGGGAACAGCGCATACGACTGGAATACCATGCCGATATTGCGTTTGTTCGGCGCCAGCTTGCCGATCTCGCGCCCGTCGAGCACGATGCGGCCCGACTGCAGCGGCATCAGGCCGGCGATCGCGCGCATGGTGGTGGTCTTGCCGCAGCCGCTGGGGCCCAAGAGCGAAATCAGTTCGCCCTGCTCCACCTGCAGGTCCAGGTCTTTCACGGAGGTCGTGTTCTTCGCGTAGCCGAGGTTCAGCTTGTGCAGTTCCAGATAACTCATGGTATGTGCCTTACATGTATTTTGAAATGCCCAGGACCTTCTCGGTCACCATCACGAAGGCCATGGTGAACAGGACCAGCAGGGTCGACAGGGCGGCGATCGACGGATCGAAACTGTTTTCCATATGGCCCAGCATCTCGATCGGCAAGGTGCTGATGCCGGGACCCGTAAGGAACAGCGACACGGGCACCTGGTTGAACGAGGTGACAAAGGCGAGGAAGAAGGCGGCGATCACGGCGTTGCGGATATTCGGCAGCACGATCATGAAGAAGGCGCGCAGGCGCGACGCACCCAGCGTGATGGCGGCGTCTTCAATGTCCACGCGCAGGTTGACCAGGCTGGCGTACACCACGCGCACCGAGTACGGAATCAGGAGCGCGATATGGCCGATCAGGAGGCCCGCATACACGGGCGCATTGATGGTCAGTACCAGATGGTGCAGCAGGCCCAGGCCGACCAGGATGGCGGGAATGATCAGCGGCGAGGTGAGCACCTGGCGGATCACGCCGATGCCGGGTGGCGGCATGCGCGAAAACGCGTAGGCGACCGGGATGCCCAGCAGCAGCGCGATCACGGTGGCGATCAGGCCGATTTCCAGGCTGGTCTGGAAGGCGCGGCGAAACTCGGGCGCGGCCCACACTTCCTGGATCCAGCGCAGCGAGTAGGACTCGGGCGGGAAAGCCAGCGTCTCGCCGCCGGAGAAACCGGCCAGCAGCACGATGGCGAAGGGTCCCAGCAGGAACAGGAACACCAGCCATAACACCGCGCGGGAAAAATAGCTTTCTTTCATACCGAACTCCGACTCGAAGAAATACGTTTAAGGCCGGCGTTGACAGCCAGGGTCATGGCGACCAGGATCACGGCGATCACATTGGCCGCGCCGAAGTCGCTCTCCACGCTGACCTTCTGGTAGAGCAGGGTTTCGAGCATCAGCACCTTGGTGCCGCCCAAGAGGGCCGGCGTCACATAGGCCGTCACGCAGCCCGTAAATACCAGCGTGCCGCCGACCACCAGGCCTTCCTGCGTCAGCGGCAGGGTGACCTTGCAGAACACCTGCCACGGGTTGGCGCCCAGGGTGGCCGCAGCCGGTTCGACGTCGCGCGGCAGGTTTTCCAGCGCGCCGGCCAGCGACATCAGCATCAGCGGCAGCAGCAGCTGCAGCAGGCCGACAAACACGGCAAATTCGCTGAACAGCAGGCGCAGCGGCTCATCGGTAAAACCCATGTTGACCAGCGCCGCATTGACGGCGCCATTGCGCCCCAGCAGTACGATCCACGCATAGGTGCGCGCGATCGGCGAGACCATCAGCGGCAAAATCATCATGCCCACCACCAGCCCGCGCCACTTGGGCGACACGCGCGCCACCGCCTGCGCGGCCGGATAGCCCAGGATGATGGAAGCGAGCGTGACCAGCGCGGCGATGCGCAGGGTGCGCCAGAAAATGGTGCGGTTGAATTCCTGCGAGAAGAAGTCGACAAAGCGGTCCACGCCCCAGTGCAGGCCGTCGCCAACGCGGAAGGCGTCGACCAGCAGCGCCAGCACCGGCAGCAGGAAGCAGACGACGATGAAGATCAGCGCCGGCAGCACCAGCAGCAAGCCGGTGCGTTTTTTCGGATCAGCCAGCATCACTTGCTCATGGCCTTGTTCCACTGCTCCATCCAGCCGGAGCGCTGCTTGAGGATGGTCTCGGGCTTGACGAATTTGAGCGAATTGATCTGGTCCTGGCCGTAGGTATTGAACTGCGCGGCCGCCACCGACAGGCGCACGTCCTTGTTGACCGGCGAGTCGACCAGGTTGGTCGCCAGCTGCGTCTGCACTTCCTTGGACAGCCAGAAGTCCATCAGCTGGTAGGCCAGGTCGGCGTTCTTCGAGCCGGCCACGATGCCCATCACGTTCATGCCGGCCGCCTGGCCTTCGGCCGGAATGCTCCACTTCAGCGGCAGGCCCGTCTTGAGCATCTGCGACCAGGTAAAGCGCGCCACCGGCGCGGCCCAGATTTCATCCTGGGCAAACAGCGCGGCCAGCTGCGCGCTGTTTTTCGAGAACGTCACCACATTGCCCTTCAGGCCGACGATCTTGGCAAAGCCGGTCGCGTAGTCGTCGGTCTTGCCGCCCCAGGCCGCATCGGCCATGCGCAGCATCAGCGGGCCTTGCGTGGTGCTCACGTCGGGCAGGGCCACGCGGCCCTTCAATTCGGGGCGCCACAGGTCCTTCCACGACGTCAGCGGGGCCACCTTGTCGGTGCGGTACACCAGGCCCACCGAGTACAGCGTGTAGCCGACGGCGAAATTGCCGCCGATCGGGTTTTTCGCCGCATCGTACAGCTGGCCGTAATTGGTCAATTTTGCATAATCCATCTTCTGGATCACGCCCTTTTGCGCCGCTTCCAGCATGCCGGAGTCCGACAGCAGCACCAGGTCGATCACCGGGTTGTTGCGGTGGACCACCAGCTTGGCGATGCGGTCGGCGTTGTTCCCTGTTTCCACCTTGATGTCGCAACCGCATTTGGCCTTGAACGGCTCGTACACATACTTCATGAACAAGGGCTGGGCTATCGGATAGGCCGAGATGACCAGCTCGCGTTTTTCCGCGTGGGCGGCGTTCGCGGCAAGGCCGAGGCTCAATGCCAGCATGAGGGATTTTTTCAAGATGCTTCCTTTCAGGGAACGGCGCTGGCGGTCAGCGCCGGTAAAGATGAAACAGATGTCAGAAGTAATGCCGCATGCCAAGGATCAGCACGCTCTGCGACTTGCTCGACGAAGCGCCGAAACCGAACACGCGCGCAAACGTCGCGTCGCCGGCCGCTTTCTGGTAGCTCCAGGTGATAGCCACGTCCGTGCGCTTGGACAGGAAGTAGTCGGCCTGGAAGTTGACCTGATGCCATTTCGGCGTCTTGTTGATCACGTCGTACTTGCCGGTGGTGAAGAAATACGAGGCGCCCAGGTTCAGTGCGTCCGTCAGCTTGTGGTTCAGGTTGATGTCCACGTTCTGCAGGGTCAGATTGCTCTGATCCATATAGTGGTAGCGGACATTGGTGTACAGCGCGCCGAACTTGGTCTTGCCGACATTATAGAAGCCGCCGGTGCCGGCGATGGCCTGGCTGTCCACGCCCACGCCCTTGACGGCGCTCTTGTTGAAGATCAGCAGCGAGCTGCCGTAGTCGTTGGCGATGGCGCCGTTCGGCGATTCGGCCGCGTTCGGGTGATCGAGTTTCGAGTAGGCCAGCGCCCAGCTGAAGGCGTCGGCCTTGTACTGCGCGCCGGCGCTGTAGACGCGGTTGCGGCTCGAGCTTTCCGGGTTTTCGCTGAAGCCGTACAGGCCCGTGAACGAGAACTTGTTGATGGTCGGGCTGACATACTTGACGGCATTCTGCACGCGCAGGTTGTTGTAGCCATTGTCGTTGTCGCCGATATGCACGCCGTTACTGGCGATCACCACCGGGCCCAGCAGATCCTTGATCGCTTCGTACTGGCGGCCCAGGGTCAGGGTGCCCTTGTCGTTGCTCGACAGGCCCACATACGACTGGCGGCCGAACAGCCGCCCGCTTTGCGCCGCCGTGCCGGTCATGACATTGAAGCCGTTTTCCAGCACGAACAAGGCCTTGGTGCCGTCGCCCAGGTCTTCCTGGCCGCGGAAGCCGATGCGCGGATTCTGGTTGGTGCCGCTCAGCGCATGGGTGATGTCGCGCCCGTTTTCATTCGAGGTGTAGCCGATGCCGGCCGAGATCAGGCCATACACCTGCACGCTGCTTTGCGCCTGCGCCGCGCCATGCGCCGCCAGCAAGCCACCCATTACCATCGTTCCCGCCATCCATTTGTTCATTGCCGCCGCCCTGTTCAAGTTATCCACTAGTTTTATGAATTTTTATGTACCACCAATGTCTTCCCGGAACGCTCACCGCCGATGGTGTCGGCACCGCAATTCTGTCGCTTGCAGGAAAATGTTGCTTTCATAACAAGCCAAGACCAATCCAGAATATGGTAAATTGCAGGATAAGAAAATTTGTTTATTTTTATAAATCCATTACTTTTTTTGATAAACAGATCCATGCACGAGCTGAACAAAAAAATTTCCTTACGTCATTTACAAGCTTTTGCCACGCTAGCCCGTGTAAACAGCTTCAGCAAGGCTGCACAAGAATTGTGCGTGACGCAGCCGGCGCTGAGCGCCTCGATCAAGCTGTTGGAAAATCAGCTCGGCAACAAGTTGTTTAATCGCACAACCCACCAGCTGGAACTGACGCGCGAAGGCCGGCTGGCGCTCGATTACACCATCCATTTGTTAAATACGGCCAGCAATACCTTTGCCGATATCCAGCGTGCGATCGGCAGCGGACGGCATCGTATCCGCATCGGCGCGATTCCGTCGGCGATGGCCATGACGGCGGTGGTGGTGGCGCGCTACAACGAACAGCATGGCGAGGAAGTGGAGATCATGCTGACCGACATGCCCAACGATGGCCTGCTGCACGCGCTGCATTCGGGCCAGCTCGACTTTTGCGTGGGCATCGAAGTACCGGGCGCCGTGTCGCTGGAAACGGTGGGGCTGTTCGAGGATGAACTGGTGCTGGTCACGGCGCGCAGCCATGTGCTGGCGCCGCTGCAGGAAGTGCGCTGGGACCAGCTGGCGGGCCAGGAGATCGTGGTATTTACCAAAGGCAGTATCTGGGAGTTTGCGTCGAGCGCGCTGCGCCAGCACGGCCTGAATCCGTCCAGCCTGTATCAGATGGTGCACAGCGAATCGCTGTACGGCGTGGTGCGCGCCGGCATTGCGGTGGGCGTGATGCCCAGCCTGTACACCACCTTTTTGAACGACGACGACCTGCACGTGGCGCCACTGCGCCAGCCCACCTGCAAGCGCAAGATCGCGCTGATGCGGCGCAACGAGATCAGCCGCAACCACCATGTCGATGACTGCTTTCTGGCGTTAAAACAGGATCTGAAGCAGGTCGACCAGTGGTTTTGAATTGCCAGCACACCAGCAAAGCATATTAAAGCCACATCACTCGGCACAGGCGTTCCGGGCCAAGCGGGCCTGAAAAATGTCGAGGGCAAGGCGCAGCGACGAAGACAGTACGCATGTACGGCGAGAAGCTGCAACGCCGCCATCGGCATTTTCTCAGGCTCGCGTCTCCGGCCCGCCATTTTTACGCTTTTACGCCTTCTTTCAAAAGGTTCGCCAACGCCACATACTGCTCCAGCCCCACGGTTTCCGGCCGTTTGGTCGGGTCGATGCCGGCGGCGATGATCTGCTCTTCCGTAAACATGCCGGCCAGGCAGTTGCGGATCACCTTGCGGCGCTGCGAGAACGCCTTCATGACCACCGCTTCCAGGGTTTCCTGGTCGCACGGCAAACGTTGTTCAACGGGAATCATGCGCACGATGGCGGACTCCACTTTCGGCGGCGGATCGAAGGCGGTCGGCGGCACGATGAACAGCAGCGACATCTTGTAGCGCCATTGCAGCATCACCGACAGGCGGCCATAGGCCTTGCTGCCCGGTTCGGCCACCATGCGCTCGACCACTTCCTTCTGCAGCATGAAATGCTGGTCCAGCACCAGCGGCGCAAAGTCCGCCAGGTGGAATAGCAGCGGGCTGGAGATGTTGTACGGCAGGTTGCCGACGATGCGCAGTTTTTGTCCTTCCGGCACCGGGATCTGCGCGAAATCGAATTTCAGCGCGTCGCCCGAGTGGATCGTCAGCTTGGCCGGATTGAAGGTTTTTTCCAGGCGCACGATCAGGTCGCGGTCCAGCTCCACCACATGCATCTGCTTCAGATGGCGCAGCAGCTGCTCGGTCATCGCGCCCAGGCCGGGGCCGATCTCGACCATGGCGTCGTCCGGCTGCGGCGCGATGGCAGCCGTGATGTCGTCGAGGACGAAGCGGTCATGCAGGAAGTTCTGGCCAAAGCGTTTGCGGGCAACGTGTTTCATAATCTGTTTTCTATCAATGCGGTAAAGCCGGCACGGGCCGGCGGGATGGGTTGAGCGGGCAGTGTCGGGTTACGCCTGACGGCTAACCCGACCTACGCTCGGATCGGGGTACTTGCCTGCAGCATGTCGCGCGCGGTGCGCAAGGCCTGCTCCATGCTGCCGACATCGGCCAGGCCCAGCCCCTGCGCGGCCAGGTCCAGCGCCGTGCCATGGTCGACCGAGGTGCGGATCAACGGCAGGCCCAGCGTGACATTGATGCCGCGGCCAAACGTGGCGTACTTCAGCACCGGCAAGCCCTGGTCGTGGTACATGGCCAGCACGCAGTCGGCATGGGCCAGGTATTTCTGCTGGAACAGGGTGTCGGCCGGATACGGGCCCTGCGCATCGATGCCGCGCGCGCGCGCCGCCGCAATCGCCGGGATGATCACATCGATCTCTTCACGGCCCAGGTAGCCACCCTCGCCCGCATGCGGGTTCAGGCCGGTGACCAGGATGCGCGGCGCGGCGATGCCGAATTTGTTCTGCAGATCGGCGTGGATAATGTCCAGCGTGGTGGCCAGGCTGTCGAGCGTGATCGCGGCCGGCACGTCTTTCAGAGGCAGGTGCGTGGTGGCCAGCGCCACGCGCAGCACCGGCTGGCCATGGCCGGGGTCGCCGGCCAGCATCATCACCACCTGTTTGGTGCCGGTCTTGTCGGCCAGGTATTCGGTGTGGCCCGTAAACGCGATGCCGGCGTCGTTGATGGTGCTTTTCTGCAGCGGCGCCGTGACCATCGCGCCGAACCAGCCGGCGGCGATGCCCTCGACCGCGGTATCGAGCGTATCGAGCACGGCCCGGCCATTGTCCTTGTCCAGTACGCCAGGGATGACATTGTTGACGGTCGGGATATCGATCACCGCCAGGCGACCTGGGCCGAAGTTCGGCAGGCCGCTGTTGCGCACCGCCTGCAGCGACAGGGCCGCCAGGCGGATTTCGGGATCGATCAGGCTGGCCGTCAGCGCCAGGAAGGCGGCGTCGCCCAGCAGGATGCAGTTCGCTTCGTTGCGCATGGCCCAGGCCGCGCGGATCGAAATTTCAGGACCGACGCCGGCCGGTTCGCCACAGGTGATGGCGATGGCCGGGCGGCGTGTATTGGTTGTGAGCATTACTGGTCGTCGGCGCGGAATTCAACGTAGGCACGGTCGCGCACTTCGCGCGCCCAGCTTTCCGTCGCTTCTTCCAGCTTGCGCTCACGCAGCGCATTGCGGGCGGCATTGCGCTCCTTCTCTTTCGAGACATCGTCGCTCTTGCGTTCCAGCACTTCGATCAGGTGGAAACCGAAGCTCGACTCGACCGGCTGGCTCACTTCGCCCGGTTTCAGCGCATTCATCGCCGTTTCGAATTCCGGCACGGTATCGCCCGGATACAGCCAGCCCAGGTCGCCACCCTTGCTGGCGGTGCTGTCGGTGCCGAACAGGCGCGCCAGTTCTTCGAACGTGGCGGCCTTGTTGTCGAGGCGCTCCTTCAGTTCCAGCAGCTTGCGCTTGGCTTCGGCGGCCGACAGGGTCGGCGTCACTTTCAGCAGGATATGGCGCGCATGCGTCTGCTGCACGGCGGCCACGGCCTGTGCTTCGGCGGCGCTGCGGCGGTCCACCAGTTTCAGGATATGGAAACCGGTGTTGCTCTTGATAATCGGCGTGATCTGGCCAGGTTTCAGTTTCAGCAATTGTTCGGTGAACAGCGGCGGCAGCCGGTCGCTGTTGCGCCAGCCGATCTCGCCGCCGCTCAGCGCGTCGCTGGCGTCGGAATAAGTGGCGGCCATCTTGGCAAAATCGCCGCCCGTGCGCAGCTGGCGGCTCACTTCCTCGGCACGCGCGCGGCGCGCGGCGATCTGTTCCGGGCTGGAGTTTTCCGGGATGCGCACCAGGATCTGCGCCAGGTTCAGCTCGACCTGCTCGCTGGCGGCGGCTTTTTCCGCAGCCAGGAAGTTGTCCACTTCGGAATCCGAAATCTGGATCTTGGCGTCGACTTCATGCTCGCGCAGGCGCTGCATGATGATCTCGTCACGGATTTCCTCGCGGAAGGTCGCGTAGGGCGTGCCTTCCTTTTCCATCTGGTTGCGCAAGTCCTGGATGGTCATTTTTTGCTGTTCGGCGATGCGGCCGATGGCGCGGTCCAGCGTCTGGTCATCGACGCGCACGCCCATTTCCTTGGCCAGCTGCATCTGCGCGCGTTCGACGATCATGCGCTCCAACAACTGGCGGCGCAGGTCGGCAGGATCGGGCAGGGGCACGTTCTGCGCCTTCATGCGCTGCTCCACACTCTTGATGCGCGCCGCCACTTCATTGCGGGTGATTACATCGTCGTTGACGACAACGGCGATCGCATCGATGGTCTGGCCGCTGGTCGATGCCGGTGGCGTAAAGCCCTTGACGGGCGCCGGTTTGGCAGCAGGAGTGGCGGCCACGGCAGGAGCAGCTTGTTGCGCCCAGACACTACTGGTCGTGGCGCCGGAAATGGCGCACATCAGGACCGCGGCAATTTTGAGTTGGTGCATACTGGCATTACGCATAATGTGTAGAGCGCTCATGAGTTCAAGTGAATAAAAAAACCGGTTTGCGCCAGCGCCGGGAACGCCGGCGGCGGCAGCAGCGCCCATCTTAACGGATAGGCGGGTTCAATGCCTGATAGCCAGGGATCGTTTTTGTAAAAGTTTCCAGGCCATTCGCGCCCAGGCCCAGGCCGTTCGACAGGCCGGTCAGTTCCAGCTGGAAGAAGACCGGAGTCGAGGTTTTCTTGGCCGAAGTCACGAAACGCTGTGCGCCCATGCGGAATACCCAGCAATCGCCCTTGTATTCCAGGCCGACCAGGCCTTCGAGCAGGCGGCGGTCGCGCAGCGAATAGCTGATGCGGCCCACGCCATACAGGCGCTCGGTCAATGGCCATTGGGTCGACACTTCGGCATTGCGGAAGCCGCTACTATCGCCACGCTGGAAACGGCTGCTCACGTTCAGCACTTTTTTCGGCCCTGGCTGATAGCGTACCGAATAGCTCGAAGTGACCAGTTGGCTGTCGCTGGGGTTGTACTGTACCAGGCTGTCGACGGTCCAGGTATCGGACACGCTGCCGGTAGCGGCCAGCAGGATATCCGAGCGCGCCTGGTTGACCGGCGTGGTCGAATTGAGCTGCACGCGCTGGTCGGCAAAGTAGAAACGCTGGCCGAACGTCAGGCGCATGCGCTCGGTACCGTTGGCCTGCAGGAAGCGCGACACCACGGCAGCCGTCACCTGGTTGGCGTCGGCGATGCGGTCGTTGCCGACAAAGCGGTTTTCCGTAAAGATCTGCGTCAGGCTGAAGGTGCCGTCAGCCGTATCGAAATTCGGCAACTGCGACTGGTCGCGGTACGGCGTGTAGACATAGAACAGGCGCGGCTCGAGCGTCTGCGTGCCGCCCTTGGCGTCCTTGCCGCCGAACAGATTGCTGTCGCGCTCGAATATCAGGCCGCTGTCGACCGAAATGGTCGGAATCGCGCGGGTAAACGAGGTGTTCGGAAACGACGCCTTGGTAGTGGCATTGTTGTCGAGCTGGTATGCGCTGGCGTTGAGCATCAGCTTGGGCGTGATGAAGTAGCCGGGACGGACGATCGGGAAACTCACCTGCGGCACCACCACCATGCGCGACCCCTCCACCAGGGTCGGGTGCGCGAAGCGCGTTACTTCGCTGTCGAGCGTCCAGTCGAATCCGCCCCACACATCATACTTGCCGGCATGGAAATTAACCGACGGCAAACGGTCATACGGACGCGTGACTTTCAGGGACGGATCGGTCTCGGCGGCCGGATCCTGCAGCACCTGGTAATTCTGCACGCGCGCCGTCAGGGTCCAGTCTTCGGTACGGTAGTCGGTGCGCAATTCGCGCAGCAGCTGGCGCTCGGTGGCGCCGGCCACGTTTTTCGAAAAGTCGTTCGGATAATTATTGTCGGACGCATCGCGTACATCCCAGCCATAGGTCCAGCCCACAGCCAGCGCCTGTTCATGCCTGGACTTGATCAGGTAGCGGTCGGTCTTGGTTTGCTTGTCGTTCGGCAGATACTCGATCGACGTTTCACCGCTGTACAGGCCGGCATCGGTCTCGCCCAGGTAGCGCCCGACGGCGCCCAGCTGGATGCCGCGCCGCTGGATATATTTCGGGTACAGGGTCAGGTCGCGGTTCGGCGCGATATTCAGGTAGTACGGCACCAGCAGCTCGAAACCGTTTTTCGAGTTGAAGCCCGGCGTTGGCGCCAGCCAGCCCGAGCGGCGTGCGCCCGACAGCGAAAACGAGATGCCGGGCGTGCCCAGGATCGGCACGTCCTTGAAATAGATGATGGTCTTGCTGCCGGTGCCCACGTCGCGCCCCGAATCGAGGTTCAGGGTGCTCGATTTCAGATACCAGTCGGGGTTCGGCCCCTCGCAGGTACTGTAGGTGCCGTCGATGACGACCGCTTCGTCCTGGTTGATGAAGTCGACGCGCTCGGCCTTGCCGCGGCCATTGCCCACTTCAAAGCGATAAGTGGGATTGAGCAGGAAACCCTTGCCGGTTTCCATGTTCAGCTTCATCACGTCGCCCGTGTAATAGTCGCCGAAACGCCACATCTTGATCTGGCCCTCGGCGTCGAACTCGTCTTCAACTTGTTTGTAACAAGCTGTATCAGCCGTCATTTTGGTGGTCAATCCGCGCTCGATCACCACATTCTTGTTCAGATTGAGCTCACGTTCCGGCCGCCCGCTCATGCTGTCGGCCGTCATGACGGTGGGCGCATCCGGGTCTTCCACATGTACCGGACGAGGCGCTTTCTCCACATGCGGGCGGGGCGGTTTCTGGGCGTGGGCAGGCACCGCGGTGGCGGTGACGAGCGCGCTGATGGCAAAAGCCCAGCGCTGTGAAGAGGGGGAGGCCGAAAACCAGCTCATGAATTCGAAGGGTCAAGCACCATTGACAGGCGATTTTTTGATTTGAATCCCTTATTATATGGGAATCCGCACGACCAACCCGATTCCACAGGCCGCTTAATGTCATTCTCTTCCAATTCCCCCACTGCGCCGGCACCGGCCGACGCTCGCCTGTCCCTGTTGAAAGCCTGGTTGACCACGCTGAACCTCGTCGCGCCCGATTCCGCCCGCCCCGCGTCCAGCGACGCCAGCTTCCGCCGCTACTACCGGCTCGACGTGCTGCCGGGCGCCGCCAGCGTGCCGGGCGCTACCCTGATCGCCATGGATGCGCCGCCCGAGCGCGAAAACGTGCCGGCCTTTGTCAAGGTGGCCGGCCTGCTGAAAGGCGCCGGCGTGTCGGTGCCCGAAATCCTGGCGCAGGACCTGGACAACGGTTTCCTGCTGCTGTCCGACCTGGGTACCACCACCTACCTCGACGCGCTGAACCACGACAACGCCGCCGTGCTGTACGCCGAAGCGCTCGAATCGCTGATGAAAATCCAGCAGGCCAGCGAACCGGGCGTGCTGCCCGAATTCGACCGCGCCTTTATTTTGCGCGAAATGAATCTGTTCCCGGAATGGTTTATCGGCAAGCACCTGGGCGCCACCCTGACCGACGTGCAGGAGACCCAGCTGAACAAGGTGTTCGAAGCGATTACGGCCAACATCTTGTCGCAGCAACAAGTATTCATGCACCGCGATTACCATTCGCGCAACCTGATGCACGTGAACGACGGTTCCCTGCCCAATCCCGGCATTCTCGACTTCCAGGACGCCGTGTTCGGCCCCATCACCTACGACATCGCCTCGCTGCTGCGCGACGCGTATATCCAGTGGGATGAAGAACTGGTGCTCGACTGGGTAATCCGCTACTGGCAGCGCGCCAAGCAGCTGGGCCTGCCCGTCAATCCCGATATCGACGCGTTCTACCGCGATTTCGAATTCACGGCCCTGCAGCGCCACCTGAAAATCCTCGGCCTGTTCGCGCGCCTGAACTACCGCGACGGCAAGTCGCTGTACATGGGCGACCTGCCGACCGTGCTCGACTACGTGCGCAAGACGGCCAACCGCTATACGGAATTGAAACCGCTGGTGCGTCTGCTCGACGCCCTGGAGAATAAAACGCCGCAAGTCGGCTATACGTTCTGAGCCGACTGACCGATACCGAAAAAGAAACCCCATGAAAGCCATGATCTTCGCCGCAGGCCGCGGTGAACGGATGCGTCCGCTCACCGACACCTGCCCCAAACCGCTGCTGAAAGTGCGCGGCCGTCCGCTGATTGTCTGGCATGTACTGAACCTGGTGCGCGCCGGCATCACCGAGATCGTCATCAACCATTCGCACCTGGGCCACCTGATCGAGGAAACCCTGGGCGACGGCAGCCAGTTTGGGGCGCGCATTGCGTATTCCCCGGAAAGCACGCCGCTGGAGACGGC
This sequence comes from Janthinobacterium sp., assembly GCF_031995485.1. Classification (NCBI taxonomy): domain Bacteria; kingdom Pseudomonadati; phylum Pseudomonadota; class Betaproteobacteria; order Burkholderiales; family Oxalobacteraceae; genus Janthinobacterium; species Janthinobacterium sp. The sequence goes on along the minus strand of NZ_DAMAGB010000029.1, from coordinate 21,209 downwards.
CGGCGGCATCGCCCAGGCGCGCCATCTGCTGGGCGAGGAACCTTTTCTCGCCATCTCCGGCGATATCTATTGCCCGTACTTCGACTTCAAGCAGGTACTCGACGTGCTGGCCGACAAGGATGTGCTGGGCACGCCCTATCCGCAGGACGAACGCGATATCGCCTGGACCTATCTGGTGCCCAATCCCGACTTCCACCCGAACGGCGACTTCGGCCTGACCTTGTATGCGATCAACAATACGGGCGAGCCGAAATGGACGTTTGCCAATATCGGTGTGTACCGTCCTGAAATGTTCGACGGCATCGCCCCCGGCAGCCATGCGGGCCTGGGCGACCTGCTGCGCAAGTACGCCGAACTGGGCCGCATCGGCGGCGAAGTCTATCCGGGCGAATGGACCAATGTCGGCACGCCGGCCCAGCTTGACGCCCTGAATGGCGTCAAGCCCGGAGCACAGCCCGCATGATCGCCCATTACGCGGCGCGGCGCGCGGCCGTTCTGGCGCAGATGGCGCCCGGCAGCGTGGCCATCCTGGCCACCGCGCCCGAGGTGCCCCGCAACAGCGACTGCGACTATCCGTACCGCCACGACAGCGCGTTTTATTATCTGACCGGCTTTACGGAACCGGACAGCGCGGTGGCGCTGGTGGCAGGGAGCAGCACGGGCCCGGCGCGCGCCATCCTGTTTTGCCGCGCCAAGAATACCGAGCGCGAAATCTGGGACGGCTTTCGCCATGGCCCCGAGGCGGCACGCGCCGCTTTCGGTTTCGATGCGGCCTTCCCGATCGAGGAACTGGACGTCGAGATGACGCGCCTGCTGACGGACGTCCCGGCCATCTATTACCCCATGGGTGGCAGCCTCGATACGCAGGTCAGGCTGTGGCGCCACAATGTGCGGCAAAAAGCGCGCAGCGGCGTCACGCCGCCGGCCAGCGCGCACGACATCACCGGCATGCTCGACGCCATGCGCCTGCTGAAAGACCCGCAAGAACAGGACGTGATGCGGCGCGCCGCCGCCATCTCCAGCGCGGCCCATGTGCGCGCCATGCGCGCCACGCGCCCCGGCCTGCACGAATACGCGATCGAGGCGGAACTGCTGTACGAGTTTCGCCGCAGCGGCGCGCAGTTCCCTGCCTATTCGTCCATCGTGGCCGGCGGCGCCAACGCCTGCATCCTGCACTACAGCGCCAACGACGCGATACTGAACGATGGCGACTTGCTCCTGGTCGACGCCGGCTGCGAACTCGATGGCTATGCGTCCGACATCACGCGCACCTGGCCCGTCAGCGGGCGCTTTTCCGCGCCCCAGCGCGCCCTGTATGAATTGGTGCTGGCGGCGCAGCAGGCCTCGCTCGACATGGTGCGCCCCGGCCTGCAGCAAAGCCTGATCCACGAAGCGGCGCTGCAGGTGCTGGCGCAGGGCATGCTGGACCTGAAGCTGCTGGACCGGCAACAGTGCGGCAGCCTGCAGGACGTGATCGCCGACAAGGCCTACATGCCGTTCTACATGCACGGCACCAGCCACTGGCTGGGCATGGACGTGCACGACGTGGGCGCCTACCGCGACACGCAGGCCGACGGCAAGCCATGGCGGCAGCTCGAAGCGGGCATGGTGCTGACGGTGGAACCGGGCATCTACGTGCGTCCGGGCCCTGGCGTGCCGGAACAGTTCTGGAATACGGGCATCCGCATCGAGGACGACGTGCTGGTCACGCCGCAAGGCCATGAAATCTTCAGCACGGCGCCGAAAAGCGTGGCTGAAATCGAACAACTGATGTCACAGGATTGAAGCTACCGCATGCATACACCGCCTTCGTTTGATCTCGCCATCTGTGGCGCCGGCCCGGTCGGCATGGCGCTGGCCGCGCTGCTGGTGCAACGCGGCGTTTCCTCCTCCGGCATCGCCCTGGTCGACGCCAAGTCGATCGAGCAGGCCAGGCGCGACCCGCGCACCATCGCGCTGTCGTACGGCAGCCGGCAGATCCTCGAAGAGGCAGGTGCCTGGCCGGTGGCCGCCACGCCCATCCATGAAATCCATGTGTCGCGCCGCGGCCGGTTTGGGCGCAGCCTGATGGAGCGCAGCGAGCATGGCGTCGATGCGCTCGGCTACGTGGCCCGCTACGGCGATGTGGTGGCCGTGCTGTCGGAGCTCTGCCAGCGCCTGGGCATCGCTACCTTGCGCCCGGCACTGGTCACCGGCAGCGCCGAAGATGGCGACGGCGTGAGCGTGGCACTGGAACAGAATGGCGTGGTGTCCGATATCCGGGCGCAGCTGCTGGTGCAGGCCGAAGGCGGCTTGTTTGGCCAGCAGCTGGAGCGCGCCGTCAGCCGCGACTATGGCCAAAGCGCCATTATTTCCTGGGTCACGGTGGATGCGCCGGTCGCGCACCGCGCCTATGAACGCTTTACCGACGACGGCCCGCTGGCGCTGCTGCCCCAGGACGACGGCTATGCGCTGGTGTGGTGCGTGCCGCCGACGCGCGCCGAACAGCTGCTGGCGCTGGACGATGGGGCTTTTCTGGCACGCCTGGGCGACGCTTTTGGCGGCCGCCTGGGGCGCTTTACGCACACCACGGCGCGTTTGGCTTATCCGCTGGGACTGAACGCGCAAGCGCCTGGAACCGCGCGCACGGTGGCCATCGGCAATGCGGCGCAAACGCTGCACCCGGTAGCTGGCCAGGGCCTGAACCTGGGCCTGCGCGACGCCGCCGTGCTGGCGCGCGTGCTGGCGCAGGACAGCAGTCCCGCAGGCTTGATCCAATACGCGAAACTGCGCCAGGCCGACCGCGGCACCACCGTGCGCGTGACCGACACCATGGCGCGCATCTTTACGGGATCGGCGCCGCTGCAGGGCGTGCTGGGGCTGTCGCTGGGCGTGCTGGACATGATCAATCCGGCAAGGAAGTCGCTGGCACAACTGATGATGTACGGCCGCCGCTGAGGGCGCACAAAAGCCCATGGCGGCGTTGCCTTGCCTCGCCGTACCATGTGTACTGTCTTCGGCAAGGCGCCTGGCCCTGAACTTTTGTGCCTCCCCCGGTAAATTACGGGGACGGGCGAAAAAGTAACAGCCGGCAACTCCGGCATGGAGTAAACCGCCGGTCGATGCGACAATGGGGTTCAACCGGATCCCAGTCGCCATGACAGAAGCATTGCCCGCTGTTCCCCCTGCCGCACTTCCCGAAGTGCTGTTTTCCCGCCTGCTGGAAGACGCGCTCGACGCCGTCATCATCATCGACGAGCAATGCCGCATCTGCTACATCAATGGCGCCATGCAAACTCTGTCGGGCTATGCCAGCGGCGAGCTGCTGGGCCAGACCCTGAACGGCCTGCTGCCCGATGCAGTGGCGGCGCAGCACGACGACATGGTGCTTGCCTATATCCGCAGCTCGCGCACCTCAAGCGTGCTGGGCAAGATACGCGAGTTTGCCATCCGCCACCGCAATGCGCAGATGATCCCGATCGAAATGAAGGCGCTGGACCTGGGCATGGTCGACGGCATGCGCTACTTCGGCGCCTTCCTGCTCGACGTGCGCGAACGGCGCGAGCTGGCGGCAAAAAACGCCAGCCTGCTGGCGCAGCTGGAACAGCAGGCGCTGCAGGATGCGCTGACGTCGCTGCCGAACCGGCGGGCCTATGAAGCGCAGGCCGAACAGGCGATGGCGCGCGCAGCGCGCAGCGGCGGCATGCTGGCAGTCGGCGTGGCCGACCTCGATCACTTCAAGAAAATCAACGACCGCCACGGACATGCCGTCGGCGACGCCGTGTTGCGCACGGTGGCGCAGGTGCTGTGCGACACGGGCCGCGTGACCGACGTCGCGGCGCGCCTGGGCGGCGAGGAATTCGGCCTGCTGTTCCCTGACGCCACGCTGGCGCAGGCAGCCAAGGTGGCCGAGCGCATCCGCGTGGCAGTCGCTGCCGCGCCGACCCGGCTGCCCGGCGGCACGGACCTGCACGTGACGATGAGCATCGGCGTGGCCATGCTGGCCCCCGGCGCCACGCTCGACGCGGCCATGTCGGACGCCGACCGCGCGCTGTACCAGGCCAAGCACCAGGGCCGCAACCAGGTGGTGGCCGCGTAATGGTGGTGGCGCATTCACGCAACACATGCGTAACATGCAGGTCGGATCAGGCCGAAGGCCGTAATCCGACCACATGGTTGGCGTGAACGATGGTGTCGGATTACGCGCTTGCGCGCCAATCCGACCTACGCTGGCAATACATGCAGGTCGGATCAGCCGGGGCCGCAAGCCGACAGCATGGTTGGCACCGGTTTATTCCACCGCTTTCAGCATATCCTCGATCACCTTCTTCGCATCGCCAAACACCATCATCGTATTGGCCTGGTAGAACAGGTCGTTGTCCAGGCCCGCATAGCCGGAGGCCATCGAACGCTTGTTGACGATGATGCTCTTGGCTTTATACGCTTCCAGGATCGGCATGCCGGCGATCGGCGACTTCGGATCTTTTGCCGCCGGGTTGACCACGTCGTTCGCGCCCAGCACCAGCACCACGTCGGTCTGGCCGAATTCGCCGTTGATGTCCTCCATCTCGAACACCTGGTCGTACGGCACTTCCGCTTCGGCCAGCAGCACGTTCATGTGGCCCGGCATGCGTCCGGCCACCGGGTGGATCGCATACTTGACGGTGACGCCCTTGTGGGTCAGCTTTTCCACCAGCTCCTTCAGCGAATGCTGGGCGCGCGCCACGGCCAGGCCGTAGCCGGGCACGATGATCACGGTTTCCGCATTGCCCATGATAAAGGCGGCGTCGTCGGCCGACCCCGATTTTACGGGCCGCTGCTCCTGCGCGCCTGCGCTGCCTGCCGCCGACGCATCGCCGCCGAAGCCGCCCAAAATCACGTTGAAGAACGAGCGGTTCATCGCCTTGCACATGATGTACGACAGGATCGCGCCCGACGAACCGACCAGGGAGCCCGCGATGATCAGCATCGAGTTATTCAGCGAAAAGCCGATGCCGGCCGCGGCCCAGCCGGAATAACTGTTCAGCATCGACACTACCACCGGCATGTCGGCGCCGCCGATCGGGATAATGATCAATACGCCAAGCACAAACGCGATGGCGGCCATGATGACGAACGGCGTCCAGGCCGGCTCGACACCATCGGCAAAGCAGAAGGCCAGGCCCAGGCCGATCATCACCAGCGCCAGCACCAGGTTGAGCAGGTGCTGGCCCTTGAAGCTGACGGGCGCGCCCTGGAACAGGCGGAATTTGTATTTGCCCGACAGCTTGCCGAACGCAATGACGGAACCGGAAAACGTGATCGCGCCGACAAAGGTGCCGATAAACAGCTCGAAGCGGTTACCGATCGGCAGCGCCTGGCCCTGCTCGGCGATATTGAAGGCCCAAGGTTCCGACACGGCGGCCACCGCGATGCAGACAGCGGCAAGACCGATCAGCGAATGCATGGCCGCCACCAGTTCCGGCATCTTGGTCATTTCCACAGTTTTCGCCAGGTAGGCGCCGATCGCGCCGCCCGTCACGATGCCGATGATGACCAGGGTCAGGCCCATGCCGCCGGTCTGCTGCTCCTTCAGTTTCAGGATCAATGCCACGGTGGTGACGGCGGCGATCGCCATGCCGGAAATGCCGAAGGCATTGCCGCGGCGTGCCGTGGCCGGCGACGACAGCCCCTTCAGGGCCTGGATAAAGCACACCGAGGCGATCAGGTACATCATCGTCACCAGGTTCATGGTAACGAAGCTCATGGCGTGATTCATTATTTGTCCCCCTGCTTGTCAGCCGGCCTGGCCTTCGGTTCCTTTTTGCGGAACATCTCGAGCATGCGCTGGGTGACCATGAAGCCGCCGAACACATTGACTGCCGCCAGCGCCACGGCCAGCGTGCCGGCCGCCTGCGCCAGCGGACCTTGCGTCAGGCCCGCAGCCAGCATGGCGCCGACGATGATGATGGCGGAAATGGCGTTGGTGACGGCCATGAGCGGCGTATGCAGCGCCGGCGTGACGGTCCAGACCACGTGGTAGCCCACGTAAATGGCCAGCACGAAGATGATAAGGTTGGTGATGGTGTGACTGATATCCATGATGCCGTTCTCCCAGATCCCGGTTATTTTTGAACTTGTTTGCGCAGTTTATTTGCGTAGCACTTCGCCACCCGAGCACACCAGGCTGGCCTTGATGATTTCATCCTCGCGGTCGATCAGCAGCTGGTCGTCCTTGTCGAAGATCAGCTTCAGGAAGTCGAGCACGTTGCGCGCATACAGGGCCGAGGCATCGGCCGCCACCAGCGTGGCCAGGTTCGGTTCGCCGACGATATGCACGCCGTGCTTGACCACCGTCTTGCCCAGTTCCGACAGCGGGCAGTTGCCGCCCTGCTCCACCGCCAGGTCGACGATCACGGAACCGGGCTTCATGGCTTTCACCGTCTCTTCGGAAATGAGCACCGGCGCCGGACGGCCCGGGATCAGCGCGGTGGTGATGATGATGTCGGCCAGTTTCGCCCGTTCGTGCACCAGTTCGGCCTGGCGCCGCATCCAGTCGGCCGGCATCGCGCGCGCATAGCCGCCGGAGCCTTTGGCGATTTCCTTTTCTTCGTCGGTCAGGAACGGCACGTCGAGGAATTTGGCGCCCAGCGATTCGACCTGCTCCTTGACGGGCGGGCGCACGTCGGACGCCTCGATCACGGCGCCCAGGCGCTTGGCCGTGGCGATCGCCTGCAGGCCGGCTACGCCGACCCCCATGATCAGCACGCGCGCCGCCTTGACGGTGCCGGCGGCCGTCATCAGCATCGGCATGAAGCGCTGATAGGTGTTGGCCGCCACCAGCACCGCCTTGTAGCCGGCGATATTGGCCTGCGACGACAGCACGTCCATCGATTGCGCGCGCGTGATGCGCGGCACGGCCTCGAGCGCAAACGCGGACAGGCCGGCGCCCGCCATGGCGGCGATATTGTCGGCGTCGAAAGGGTTGAGCATGCCGATCAGCACCGTGCCACTGGTCATCAAGGCGCGTTCGGCGGCATCGGGCGCGCGCACTTTCAATATGATGGCGCAGCCATGGGCTTCCTGGGCGCTGCCGATCTGCGCGCCGGCGGCGGCATAAGCCTCGTCGGGAATCGACGCCTGCATGCCGGCGCCCGCCTGCACGACGATCTGGTGCTTGGCCGCCAGTTTCTTGACGGTCTCGGGCGTTGCCGCCACCCGGGTCTCGCCTGGCCGCGTTTCGGCCGGGATGCCTATCCTCATGATGCCTCCAGAAATTATTAAACTGACTAGAATCTAACACGGAAACCTTGGCCTTAAACATTTGTGATCCAGCAACTTCTAGGCGCATGGCACTAATTCATGGCCTTGCCCCGCACCATCGGGCAGGAACAGCGAGACAGGAAATTTGTGTCAATTTCGCCACAAGAAACCATGCGTGCGCGCTTGTTTTGGCCCGGCAGAGCGCCTATATTGACGGGCGCACCGGGCGCCTTGCCGTCAACCTGCCGTCAACTTGCCCATGCTAGTGCGCGCCACCGGCATGATGTAAGTGCCTCTCCCTGCTATTTACTAAAACGTTGTCTTTTATCAATATGTCCGCGCAAAGAAGGCCGGGTTCAAACCGCGCGCGCAGAACAAGATAAAATGTCGGCTCTTTCAAGGATGGAACCATGCCGAGAATCTGGAAACCCTCTGTCACCGTTGCCGCCATCGTCGAGCGCGACGGCCTGTTTTTACTGATTGAAGAAGAGACCAGCGAAGGCATCAAGATCAATCAACCGGCCGGCCACCTCGACCCGTTCGAGTCGCTGGAACAGGCGGTGATCCGCGAAACGCTGGAAGAAGCGGCGTACGATTTCATCCCCACGGGCCTGGTCGGCATGTACATGTCGCGCTACCAGTCGGTGCGCACCGGCGAGGACGTCACGTATCTGCGCTTCACGTTTTGCGGCACCGCCGGCGCCGAGCATGACCGTCCGCTCGACGAAGGCATCATCCGCACCATGTGGATGACGCGCGACGAACTGGCGGCCTGCCAGGAGCGCCACCGCAGCCCGCTGGTGCTGCAATGCGTCGACGAATACCTGGAAGGCCGGCGCGCGCCGCTGGCCCTGCTGCACACGCATGCCTCGGTCTTCAATGGAGACAAGGCGTAGCGTGCTTATTTAAGTAATTGGAAAGCAAGATGAGCAAGAAGAAAGTCGTGATCGGCATGTCCGGCGGGGTCGATTCCTCGGTCGCCGCATGGATGCTGAAGGAACAGGGCTATGAAGTGATCGGCCTGTTCATGAAAAACTGGGAAGACGACGACGATTCGGAATACTGCTCGACGCGCCAGGACTGGATCGACGCGGCCAGCGTGGCCGACGTGATCGGCGTCGATATCGAGGCCGTCAATTTTGCCTCCGAATACAAGGACCGCGTGTTCGCCGACTTCCTGCGCGAATACCAGGCCGGCCGCACGCCGAACCCCGACGTGCTGTGCAACGCCGAGATCAAGTTCAAGGCTTTCCTCGACCACGCGATGACGCTGGGCGCCGACCTGATCGCCACCGGCCACTATGCGCGCGTGCGCCAGGCCCCCACGGACGCCGGCCGCTACGAGCTGATGAAAGCGGTCGATGCCAGCAAGGACCAAAGCTATTTCCTGCACCGCCTGAACCAGGCGCAGTTGTCGAAAACCCTGTTCCCGCTGGGCGAAATCCCGAAGACGGAAGTGCGCAAGATCGCCGAAAAGCTGGCGCTGCCGAACGCGCAGAAGAAGGATTCGACCGGCATCTGCTTTATCGGCGAGCGCCCGTTCCGCGAATTTTTGAACCGCTACCTGTCATACAAGCCGGGGCCGATGAAGACGGCCGATGGCAAGACCGTGGGCGAACATGTGGGCCTGAGTTTTTATACGCTGGGCCAGCGCAAGGGCATCGGCATCGGCGGCGTGAAGTCGTACCAGAACGCCGACGGCAGCAGCGACGCCTGGTATGTGGCGCGCAAGGATATCGCCAGCAACACCCTGTACGTGGTGCAGGGCCACGATCATCCGTGGCTGCTGTCGCCGGCCCTGTCGGCCGACCAGGCCAGCTGGATCGCCGGCAGCGCGCCGCAAGCGGGCGCGCTGTCCGCCAAGACACGCTATCGCCAGGCCGACGTGGCCTGCCAGCTGCTGCCGGACGGGAATGAGCTGTTCGGCCTGGCCTTCGACCAGGCCCAATGGGCCGTCACGCCGGGCCAGTCGGCGGTGCTGTATGACGGCGACGTGTGCCTGGGCGGCGGGATTATCGCCAGCTCAACCGGCCTGGCTTGACGCCTGCGCGGCGGCCAAGGCCTGCTGCTTGCGCACCATGGCAATGACCGTGTTGCGCACGGTTTTGAGCACCGTGTCGGCCATGAAGGGTTTCACGATAAAGCCCGACACGCCCATCGCGTGCGCCTTTTGCAGCGAGGCGGCGTCGATGCCGCCCGAGATCATGAAGATCAGCGTTTTCGGATACTGCTCGCGGATGGTCTGCACCACGTCGCTGCCGTCTTCCACCTGTTCGCGCGCGATGCACACGAAGTGCGGGCGGTGCTTGACCAGCAGCGCCAGCCCCAGCGCGCTGGTATGGGTCTGGCCGCACACATCGTAGCCGCCATCGGTCAGGACCGTATTGAGCAGGCCGCGCGCCACGGCGCTGCTGTCGATCAGGACTGCCTTTAACATCATGATTGCTTCCCTTGCTTGATTGTTCTTGCCTGGCCTGCGGCTATTTGTCCCAGGCCAGCATATTCCATGTCACACCGAGCCTGACGTCGGTTTTCAGTTCCACGAGCTTTCTTGAAAGATACAGTATTTCGCGCTCCTTCCGCAGGCTTTCACCCAGCGTGCCCGGCAAAATGCCGGCGCCGGCCATCACCGCGTCGATATTGCCGTAAGCGCGCAACAGCTTGGCGCCGGTTTTCAGGCCGATCTTCGCCACGCCGGGGATCGAGTCGGTGACGTCGCCCATCAGCGCCAGCAGGTCGGGCAGCAGTTCGGGCGGCACGCCGAATTTCTTCTCGACCCAGGCATGGTCGTGCCAGACGCCCTTGAAATGGTCCCACACCAGCGCGCCGTGCGCGATCAGGCCGTGCAAGTCCTTGTCGGTGGTGGCAATGACGGCCGCACCACGCCCTTCGTTCAGCCAGCGCATGACGGCCGTGCCGATCACATCGTCGGCCTCCACTTCGGGAATGCTGACCACATGCAGGCCGAAGCCGGCCAGCGTATTGTAAAAGCCGGGCAAGGCGTCGCGCAGCACCTGCGGCATCGGCTGGCGCCCTTCGCGGTAGCCCGCATACAGCGCATGGCGCCAGGTCGGGCCGCCATAGTCGAAGGCGGGCAGGATGTGCGTCGGTTCGTGGTCGTTGATCAGGGTACGGAACGACGATAGCGCATGGCGCAGCGCGATCTCCGCCTTGAGGTCGGAATCGGGTTCGGGACTGGCTTCGTAGACGCGGCGTACGATATTCAAGCCGTCGATAGCGAGGAGTCGGGCCATGCGGTAAGTTGATGCTGGTTGAATCGATCATTTTACCGTAGCGTGGCCCGGGCAGACCGATTACTTGGCGTAGGCGTAAGGCCCGCCCTTCTCAAGCGCACGCTGGTACGCCGGCCGCGCATGGATGCGCTGCAGGAATGCCGTCAGTTTCGGAAAGCGCGCGTCGAGCCCGCCGCGCGAGGCGGCCGCTTCCAGCGGGAAGCTCATCTGGATATCGGCGGCCGAGAATTCATTGCCGGCAAACCATTTGGTCTTCTCCAGTTCCGCTTCCATATAGGCCAGCTGGCTGTCGATATTCGGCTGCACGAAGGTGCTTTTGACTTTTTGCGCAATCCCGCGCGCGATCGGTTTGACGAAAAACGGCATTGGCCCGGACTCGACCTTGTCGAATACCAGTTTCATCAGCAGCGGCGACATGGCCGAGCCTTCCGCGAAGTGCAGCCAGTAGGTCCAGCGCAGCTTCTCGGGCGCGCCGGCGGCCGGTACCAGGCGGCCATTGCCGTAGCGCTCGACCAGGTAGTCGATGATGGCGCCCGATTCGGCCACCGTATTGGCGCCGTCGGTGATCACGGGCGACTTGCCCAGTGGATGCACGGCTTTCAGCGCGGCCGGCGCCAGCATGGTTTTCGGGTCGCGCTGGTAGCGCTTGACTTCATATTCCAGGCCCAGTTCTTCGAGCAGCCAGAGCACGCGCTGCGAGCGCGAGTTATTGAGATGGTGGACAACGATCATGGTATTCCCGTCAGCGATAAGGTAACTGCCAGTATAGCCGCCGCGCGCTGGCATGGCCGCGCACGCTTGCGGGCATAAATTTATTGCAAATGAACAATATTTCAATTGACAATATCTTGCTACTGCGGCATCTTGTTTATTTTTTAATAGCAAGGAACCCTGGCGTGCATACCGACCCCACTCCCCCTGGCATCAAGCGCGAAGCCATTACCTTCAGCGCCACCGGCAGCGAATACTTCCGCATCTGGATCGTCAACCTGCTGCTGAGCATCGTGACGCTCGGCATCTACTCGGCCTGGGCCAAGGTGCGCCGCAACCGCTATTTTTATTCCAGCACCCATCTGGCGGGCAGCAGCTTTGAATACCATGGCAACGCCATCGCCATCCTGAAAGGCCGCATCGCCGCGGTGGTGCTGATCGCCGGCTACAACATCGCCTTCCAGATCTCGCCCTTCATCGGCTTCATCATGTTCCTGCTGATGGCCGCCATCCTGCCCTGGCTGGTATGGAAAAGCCTGCAGTTCAAGCTGTACAACACCAGCTACCGCGGCATTCGCTTCGGCTTTGACGGCAGCGCGAAACAGGCCTACAAATACTTCCTGTGGCTGCCGATCCTGAATGCCTTCACGGGCGGCCTGATGACGCCATTCCTGCACCAGCGCCTGAAGCGCTTCCAGCATACGGAAAGCCGTTTCGGCAGCGCCCACTTCAGTTTTGACGCCAGTGTCGGCAGCTTCTACAAGACCTATTTGCTGTTCTTTGCGATCCTGGTGGCCGGCCTGGTGGCGCTGATCGTGGTCGGCTTTGGCAGCGTGTTCGCCTCGTTTGCCGCCAACGCCAATGACCCATCGAAGGTCGGCAGCATACTGCTGGCCATCGGCGCGATCTACCTGTGGATGTTTACCGTGCTGCCGCTGTTCCTGACCATGATCCAGAACCTGATCTGGAACCATACGCGTTTGCAGCAGCACCAGTTCCAGTCCCAGCTGACCTGGGGACGCACCACTTTCATCATGCTGACCAACCTGCTGGGCATCGTCATCACGCTGGGTTTGTTTACGCCATTCGCCCACGTGCGCTGGCTGAAATACCGCCTGGAAGCGACCGCGCTGCTGGCGCATGGCAGCCTGGACGAATTCGTCGCCGCCACCGGCGAGCAGGTCTCGGCCACCGGCGAAGGCATGGTCGACCTGCTGGATTTCGACCTGTCGATGTAATGACCGACACTGTCTCCGCGCGCTATTTCGACGGCCAGACTTCGCGCCTGTACCACGTCACGCTCGGCGTGGACGGCGACCAGGCAGTGCTGGCCGGCGATATCGAACGGCGCTGTCCATTGGCCGAGCTGCATGTGTCCGAGCGCAGCAGCCACGCCGTGCGCAAGGTCAGCTTTCCCGACGGCGCCTACCTGGAGATCGCCGACCAGGCGGCCTTCAACCAGCTGCTGCATGCCAGCGGCCACCGCGACACCTGGGTGGTCAAGCTGCAGCAAAGCTGGCGCGGTGCCCTGCTGGCCACTGTCGCCACGGTGCTGGCGCTGTTCCTGTGCTACCAGTACGTGCTGCCGCTGGCCGCCAAGGCCCTGGCCTACGCGCTGCCGCCGGCCGTCGAGCGGCAGCTGGGCCAGGGCGTGCTCGACCTGCTGGACAGCCATGTATTCGACCCCAGCGAGCTGGCCGCCGCGCGCCAGGATGGCCTGCGCGCGCAGTTCGCCCGCCTGGCCACGCCGGATGGCAACCGGCTCGAACACCGCATCATCTTCAGGAAAAGCAAGATCGGGCCGAACGCATTTGCCCTGCCTTCGGGCGATATCGTGCTGACCGACGAGATGGTGGAGCTGATGCCCGACGACCAGGCCGTCATGGGCGTGCTGGCGCATGAGCTGGGCCATTTGCAGCGGCGCCACCTGACGCGCCGCATCATCCAGACCTCGGCCGTGGGTGCCGGCGCGGCGTTGCTGTTCGGCGACGTCTCGACCGCCGTGGCGGCCCTGCCGCCGCTGCTGCTGGACCTCAAATACTCGCGCGACGTCGAGCGCGAAGCGGACGATTATGCGATCGCCATGCTGCGCCATAACGGCATCGCGCTGGAACACCTGGCGCAGGTATTCGTCGCATTGGGCAAGCTCGATCACGGCACGCCGTATCTGTCGAGCCATCCGGCCAGCGCCGAACGCGTGGCACGCATCCGCGCCGCGCAATAGCCTGACCGGCCGTGGCGGCAGCCTCGCCACGGCCTTTTCAAATCACCGGTACACTCTGCGGCTATTCGCGATCCCACCGGAGTGCCCATGCAGCTCGTTTCCATCCGCTACCTGACCTTGTTTGTGGCAGCAGCCATTTTTGCGTTGTCCCTGTTTTTCTACGATCACTACTGGCTGCCGCTGCTGGCCGGCGCGCTGACTTTGCTGGGCATCAGCGACCTGCTGCAGACGAAGCACGCGCTGCGCCGCAACTATCCTATCCTCGCGCACTTCCGCTATACCTTCGAAAGCGTGCGTCCCGAGATCCGCCAGTATTTCCTGGAAAGCGACAGCGAGGCAACGCCGTTCTCGCGCAACCAGCGCAGCATCGTCTACCAGCGGGCCAAGCAGGAAACCGACAAGCGCCCGTTCGGCACCCAGCTCGACATGTACCAGGCCGGCTATGAGTGGATCAACCACTCGATCGCGCCGGCCGCCGTCAACGGCCACGATTTCCGCATCGAGATCGGCAACCACCCCGATTGCCCGCGCGCCCAGCCGTATTCGGCCAGCGTGTTCAATATCTCGGCGATGAGCTTTGGCGCGCTGTCGGCCAACGCCATCCTGGCCCTGAACGGCGGCGCGCGCCGCGGCGGCTTCATGCACGATACGGGCGAAGGCAGCATCAGCCCCCATCACCGCGCCAACGGCGGCGACCTGGTATGGGAAATCGGCTCCGGCTATTTCGGCTGCCGCAATCCGGACGGCACCTTTTCGGAAGAGCGCTTTGTCGCCAATGCCAGCTCGGAGCAGGTAAAGATGATCGAGCTCAAAATGTCGCAGGGCGCCAAGCCGGGCCATGGCGGCGTGCTGCCGGGGCCGAAAGTGACGATCGAAATCGCCGTCACGCGCGGCGTGGCGGTCGGCGAGGACTGCATTTCGCCGGCCAGCCACAGCGCCTTTTCCACGCCGGTCGAGATGCTGCTTTTCATCGAGCGCCTGCGCAATCTGTCGGGCGGCAAGCCGACCGGCTTCAAGCTGGCCATCGGCCATCCGTGGGAGTTCTTCGCCATCGTCAAGGCCATGCTGGCCACCGGCATCACGCCCGACTTCATCGTGGTCGATGGCAGCGAAGGGGGCACGGGCGCGGCGCCGCTGGAATTTACCGACCATGTCGGCACGCCCCTGCAGGAAGCGCTGGTACTGGTGCATAACACGCTGGTCGGCGCCAACCTGCGCGAGAAAATCAAGATCGGCTGCTCGGGCAAGATCATCACGGCCTTCGACATCGCGCGCCTGCTGGCGCTGGGTGCCGACTGGTGCAACTCGGCGCGCGGCTTCATGTTTGCGCTGGGCTGCATCCAGTCGCAAAGCTGCCATACCGACCGCTGCCCGACCGGCGTGGCGACGCAAGATCCTCAGCGCCAGCGCGCGCTGGTGGTGCCCGACAAGATCGAACGCGTGGCGCACTTCCATCAGAACACCCTGAAGGCGCTGGCCGAACTGATCGCCGCGGCCGGCCTGGCGCACCCGCAGGAACTGCGCCCGCATCACCTGGTGCGGCGCATCTCGCCGAACCAGGTGCGCCTCGCGTCGGCCCTGCTGCCGTTCCTGGAACCGGGCCAGTTGCTGGACCCGGACCAGCTGTCGAAACTGCCGCCCGTATTCGGCCTGTACTGGCCGAAGGCACAGGCGGAATCGTTCAAATCACTGGACTAATACCAATTAATAACCACTTGCAGATTATTTCGAATCCAATACAATACCAACCAGACGATGTACCACCAGCACAATCACGACCGGAGAATGGCAATGGAGCAGGGCTTGCGCGAGAAAATAGGACAGCTGTTCATGGTGGGCTTCGACGCCCTGGAAGCCAACGACCATATCAGGACCCTGATCCGGCAGAAAAAAGTCGGCGGCGTGATCCTGTTTCGCCGCAACGTGCATACGCCGGCGCAGGTGTCGCGCCTGTGCCGCGAACTGCAGGACATCAATGCCGAAGTGTCCGATATTCCGCTGCTGATCTCGATCGACCAGGAAGGCGGCATGGTGATGCGCATCGAACAGGGCGTGACACCGATTCCCGCCGCGATGGCGTTCCAGGCGGCCGGCTCGGTGGAAGACTGCGAACGCCTGAACCGGGTCAGCGGCGGCGAAATGCGCCAGGTTGGCATCAACATGCTGCTCGCGCCCGTGCTGGACGTAAACAACAACCGCAGCAATCCGGTGATCGGCGTTCGTGCGTATGGCGAAGACGCCGATACCGTGATCAGCTACGGCATGGCGGCCATGCGCGGCCAGCAGTCGAGCGGCGTGGCGGTCACCGCCAAGCACTTCCCCGGCCATGGCGACACGGCCACCGACACCCATTACGCGATGGCGAAGGTAGCCCACGACAAGGAGCGTCTGCACGCGGTGGAACTGGCGCCGTTCCGCGCCGCGATCGCGGCCGGCGTGGACGCCATCATGACGGCGCATGTGGTGTTCCCCGCCTTCGAGAGCGACACCAGCGTGCCGGCCACCTTGTCGAAAGGCGTGCTGACCGATCTGCTGCGCGGTGAAATGAAATACGACGGCGTGGTCATTTCCGACTGCCTGGAGATGGCGGCGATTGCCGACGGCATCGGCATCACGCAGGGCGCGATCGCCACCCTGCAGGCGGGCGCCGACATCGTGCTGATCTCGCACCGCGAGGCGCAGCAGCATGCCGCCATCGAGGCGGTAGTGGCCGCAGTGGAATACGGCGCAATTCCCATGGCGCGCATCGATGAAGCGGTGGCGCGCGTGGCGGCCCTCAAGCGCGTGCGCGCGGTGCAGGACTGGCGCGAACGCGCGGTGGAGCCGGCCTCGCTGATGCAGCCGGCAAGCATGGCGCTGGCGCGGCAGGTGCAGCAGGCCGCGCTGCGCGTGGACGGGCCATTTCGCCCGCTAGCCGCCAGCCTGCCGGTGACCCTGATCACGGTGGAAGTGCGCTCGCGCAGCGAGATCGATGAAGTGGCGCTGGGCCGCAACAAGGAAGCGCGCAGCTCGATGCTGCCGGCGCTGCTGGCGGCCGGTTTCGACGTGCGCGAATATGCGCTGTCGGCCCAGGCCGAGGAAGAGGAAGTCGATGCCGCCATCGCCTTTGCGCAAGGCGCGCAGCAGATCGTGTTGCAGACCTATAACGCGCTGTTCGTCGACGGCCAGCGCCGCCTGGCCGCCGCGCTGCCGCACGACAGGCTGTGGCTGGTGGCGGGGCGCCTGCCGTACGACCTGGACCTGGTACCAGAGGCGCAGGGCCGCCTGGCGGCGTTTGGCTGCCGCCCGGCCGCGCTGGCGCCGGTGGTGGACAAACTGGCCGGCAAGGCTTGATGGTCTTATCTTGCGTTGCATCTCGGGTTACGCCATTCCGGCTAACCCGACCTGCCGATTGCGCACATGCGTAATCCGACAACACCACCGACGCCAACAATGTTGTCGGATTACGCGCTTGAGCGCCAATCCGACCTGCGTCATTCCTGTGGACGTAAAAAAACCCGCGAGGCGCGGGTTGCTTGCTCATTGTCGGGGCACCGGCGGCAACGCCGCCACCGCCAGCAAGGCAAATGGCCCGAGGAACAGGCCGATGCCGAACCACAGGCCGCCGTGGCGGCCGCGCCGGCTGGCCAGCTGCCAGGTGGCCAGCGCAAACAGGAACATGAACATCAACAGGATTGCCATTTGCCGTTCCTCTCACCAGGTTGACCAGCCTGAAGGTAGCACAGGCAACAAGCCTGCGCCACCACCGCGTGCCTAGCGCTGCACCTGCATCATGATCACGCGCTTGGTGCCGCTGCCGTCGGCCGGCGGCGTGTTCGATGGCGGCGCGGGCGTGTCGCACGAGCCGCAGGAACCGCAGCCGCTGCCGCAGCCCGGCGCGACCTTGAATACCTTCGCCATCTTTTCTTCACTCAGGCCGCAGCGCACCAGGCCACGCACGATGGCGCGGCGCATGGCGGCCGGCAGGTAGCGGGTCGAAAAGTGCAGCACGGCGGCGGCGACAATCAGGGCGACGATAATGGTTTGCCACATGTGACTCTCCTCAAGCCCCCAGCAACAGGGCAACGCGGTAGGTGATGAACGATGCGATATAGGCCAGCGCGAACATGTAGCCGGCCATCAGCAGCGGATAGCGCCAGCCGCCCGTTTCGCGTTTGACCACCGACAGGGTGGACAGGCACTGCGGCGCGAACACATACCAGGCCAGCAGCGACAGCGCGGTCGCCATCGACCATGAATGGGCGATCAGGGGCTCCAGCGTCGAAGCCAGCGCATCGCCGCTTTGCGACAGTGCGTACACGGTGCCCAGCGCGCCGACAGCCACTTCACGCGCGGCCATGCCCGGCACCAGCGCGATGCAGATCTGCCAGTTGAAGCCGATCGGCGCGAAGATCACTTCCAGGCCGCGGCCCAGGATGCCGGCCAGGCTGTAGTAGATCGGCGGATGGATCGCGTTGTCCGGCGGGCCGGGGAAGGTGCTGAGGAACCACAGGATGATCATCAGCGTCAGGATGATGGTACCGACGCGGGTCAGGAAGATCTTGGCGCGCTCCCACAGGCTGACGGCCAGGTTGCGCAGGTGCGGCCAGTGATAGCTTGGCAGCTCCAGCAACAGCGCCTGCTTGCTTTTCACGCCCATGCCGCGCTTCATGACCCAGGCCACGATCATGGCCGAGATGATGCCGGCAAAGTACAGCGTAAACAGCACCAGGCCCTGCAGGCTGAGGATGCCCCATACCTGCTGCTCGGGAATGAAGGCGGCGATAATCAGCGCATACACGGGCAGGCGCGCCGAGCACGTCATCAGCGGCGCGATCATGATGGTGACCAGGCGGTCGCGCGGATTCTGGATGGTGCGTGCCGCCATCACGCCGGGAATCGCGCAGGCAAAGCTCGACAGCAGCGGAATGAAGGCGCGGCCCGACAGACCCACGCCGCCCATCATGCGGTCGAGCAAAAATGCCGCGCGCGGCAGGTAGCCGCAGTCTTCCAGGCTGAGGATGAAGAAGAACAGGATCAGGATCTGCGGCAAGAAGACCAGCACGCTGCCAACGCCGCCGATCACGCCTTCGACCAGCAGGCTTTTCAGGTGGCCATCGGGCATGTTCGCCGTCAGCAAGGCGCCCAGCTGCTCGACGCCGCCGGTGATCATTTCCATCGGCGTGGCGGCCCAGGCAAACACGGCCTGGAAGATCAAAAACATCAGCACGGCCAGGATGATCGGGCCGAACACCGGGTGCAGCACCACGTTGTCGATTTTTTCCGTCAGGTTGCCGCTGTCGCCGGTGTCGTTGCAGACGGCGGCCAGGATACGGCGCACTTCGCGCTGGGTCTCTTCCACCGACACGCTGTCGATGTTGGATAACGGCTGCGGCGTGGCGGCCGGCAGCGGCAGCATGGCGTCGATCGCGTCGAGCAGCGCGCGTTCGCCGTCCTGCTGCACGGCGATGGTTTCGACCACCGGCATGCCCAGTTCTTGCGACAGCTTCGCCGCGTCGATCAGCATGCCGCGCTTTTTCGCCACGTCGGTCATGTTCAGCGACAGCAGCATCGGCAGGCCCAGGCGCTTGACTTCCAGTACCAGCCGCAGGTTAAGGCGCAGATTGGTGGCGTCGACCACGCAGATGATGGCGTCCGGCCGCGGGTCGCCCGGGCGCAGGCCGCCGACCACGTCGCGCGTGATGGCTTCGTCGGGGGTGGTCGGCGACAGGCTGTAAGCCCCCGGCAAATCGAGAATGCGCACCGGCTTGCCGGCAGGCGAAGTGAAATGGCCTTCCTTGCGTTCGATGGTCACGCCGGCGTAGTTCGCCACTTTCTGGCGCGAGCCGGTCAGACGGTTGAACAGGGCAGTCTTGCCGCAGTTCGGATTGCCCAGCAGGGCGATTTGAGGCTGGTGGGCCGGCTTGTGCAAGCCGGCGCCGGTGATGTTTTCTACGGCACCCATGGTTATTCCGGTCAGGTCAGCGGTTGAATCGTGATCAGCGCGGCTTCGAAGCGGCGCAGGGCGAACGTGGCGTTACCCACCTTGATGGCCAGCGGATCGCCGCCGGGCATGCCGCGCTTGAGCATGCGGATCCGTTCGCCGGGCACGAAGCCCAGCTCCATCAGTCGGCGGGCAAGGTCGATGCCGTCCTCCATCTCGTCGGCCGGCAAGGGCGTGATATGCAACACAGTACCGCTCTGGCCGACTGCCAGCGCATCGAGCGTCATCAGGGGTGGAACTAAGGTCATGAGCAAATTCCGTTCTAGTAGTAAGGCAGATCACACGTATGTTGTGAAATGCCGACAACCGGGGCCTGAAAAAGAGGGCAGGCGCCGACCGTCCGAGACAATACCAGCATTATAAGCATGAATGCGAATTGTTTTTATTTAGCCCTTGGGGAGGCCTTGCGCGCCATGGCAAGCCAGCGGACAGCGGCCAGGCGCCACGCCGCCCAGGTCAACACTCTGCATCAAATCGCTTGCAAAGTTTGCGCCATTGCGAGACAATTGAAACTTAATGATAATGATTCTCATTAAAACGTTAGCAACAGTGTCCAGCGGCACTAACTCTTTCAGTCCATCTAGCCAGAAGGTGCATCAATGATTGTATGTGTCTGCAACAACATATCTGATCGTGAAATCCGTCAAGCCGTCGACCTCGGCCTGTCCACCATGGCCGAACTGCGCCGTGACCTGGGCGTCGCCACCTGCTGCGGCAAATGCCATACCTGCGCACGCGAAGTGCTGAGCACGCACCTGGACGCCACTGCCTCCATGCGTGAAACCGTCATCTCGCGTACCGAGGTCCCGGCCTTTACCAACTAAAACAAGAAAGCGATGAACGCCATGACGATGATGCCCCCGCCCATTACGGTGCAGGCTGTGGAACAATTTGCCGTCTTCGAGAAGAAGCGCAGCAAATTCGTGCCGCTGACGCTCATCCTCGTGTTGCATCTGGGCGCTTTCTATGCGATCCAGAGCGGCCTGCTGAGCCGTGTCGTGACCGCTGCCATGCCGGCCATCATGACCGTCAGCATCATCGCTCCGCCGGCGCCGCCGAAACCGCCGACGCCGTCCGTGCCGAAAACCGTGGAGCTGAGCGCGCCGATGCCGCGCGCCGTGATCCCGCCGCTGCCGCTGATCGCCGTGGCGCCGACCGAACCGACCATCACGCCGCCCCAGCCGACCCGCGCCGAAGCGGCGCCACAGGTGGCGACCAGCGCGCCGACCGCGCCATCGACACCGGCCCCGTCGCCACCGGCGCCAGCCACGCCGCGCACCGTCAGCAGCGTCGAATACATCAAGGCGCCGCAGCTGGTGTATCCGAACATGTCGCGCCGCCTGGGCGAAAGCGGCACCGTGGTGCTGCGCATCCTGATCAATGAAAAAGGCCTGCCCGAGCAGATCCTCGTGCACAAGTCGACCGGCTACAGCAACCTCGATGAAGCGGGCCGCCAGGCCGCCATGCGCGCGCTGTTCAAGCCGATGATCGAAAACGGCAAGCCGGTGCCGGTGTATGTACTGGTGCCCCTGACCTTCCAACTCAGCTGACCTGAGCCAACCGAGCCAGCATCCTGCGGCGTCATGCCGCCGCCAGCCAGGCAAGCATCGCACGCCGTGCTCTGCTTGCTTTTTTGCGCCCCTTTTTAATCAAGCGATTTGCTTGTTGAGTCTGCCAGCCTACATCCCCGGGCCCGGCAGACTTTTTTTTGGCCCAGAACGCCAGTAAGCGTATTAAAACTCCCGTCCTCAGCACAGGCGCTACGGGCCAAGCGAGCCTGAAAAATGTCGAGGGCAAGGCGCAGCGACGAAGACAG
>NZ_DAMAGB010000028.1:17375-75598 GCF_031995485.1 Janthinobacterium sp. | reverse complement strand
AGCTTGCTCAAAGCCACTCTCGGTTTTTTTCCACACATGACAGTGACATAGCCATTTGTTTCGTCAACGTCAGTGGCCGGCATCCGACACCATGGAAACACCTGTGGGACGCCGGCCATGCACACCGGCGAACGGGAGGAATTTTTTTTGAACATGCGGAGCTCACGCGTCGCGCAGGGATTCAGGCAATGCTGCGCGTGCTCTCATTCAATCCGCAAGGCGCCATCGGCTGCAACGACAGCTGCTGCGCCTGGGCGACTATCCTGCCGACATACCACCCGGTAAAGACATCCACTTCCAGCGGCCGCGCAAACAAATAACCCTGCGCCTCATCGCAACCGGCCCCGCGCAAGAAAGCCAGCACGGCCTCGTTTTCCACCCCCTCGGCCACCACCCGGTGACCGAGATCCTGCGACAGTGAAATCATGGCTTGCACCAGGCCCTGCTGGCGCTGGTCGGTTGCCAGTTCGCGGATAAAGGACTGGTCGATCTTGACCACGTCGGCCGGCATGCGCTGCAGATAGGCCAGGCTGCTGTAGCCGGTGCCGAAGTCATCGATCGCCAGGTGCACGCCGCTGGCGGCGATGGCTTCCAGCGTGGCGTTCGCCCTGGCAGGCTGCTCCATGATCGCGCTTTCCGTGATTTCCAGCTCCAGGCAGTCGCGCGGCAGGCCGCGCCGGTCCAGCGCTTCGGCCACGCGGCTGGCCAGGTCGGGTTCGAGCAGGTTGATGGCCGACACGTTGAGCGACAGCTGCAGGGCCAGCCCGGCCTGGCGCCAGGCCTGCTGCTGGTCCAGCGCCGCAGCGAGCACCCAGGCGGTGGTGGCCTGCGCCAGGCGCGAACGCTCGATAAAGGGAATGAATTCGGCCGGGCCGATAGGCCCCAGGGTCGGGTGGTTCCAGCGCAGCAGCGCTTCGGCGCCGACGCACAGGCCGCTGGCGATATCGATGCGCGGCTGGAACACCAGGCGCAGCTGGTCAGTGCTTTCCAATGCCGTGGCGAAGTCGCCCAGCAGCGTGAAGCGGCGCCGGTACAGCCGGTCCTCGTGCGCCGAATACACGGCCACATGGGTTGCCCGTTCAATGGCGTCCTGCACCGCGCTTTGCGCGCGGCGCAGCACGCTCAGGCAGTCCGCCGCGCCGACTTCGAACGGCGCCACGCCCACCGCCGGCGTGGCGACAAAGCTGGTCTTGATGGTGGCGATGGCATTGGCGATTTTTGCTTCGATCAGGCGCACGCACAGGTCGAGCGTCACGCCGGGCGCCGCCAGCAGCACGAACTGGGTGGTGGCCACGTGATACACCTTGCGTCCATTGCCGATCTCGTCGCGTATCCATGCGGCAGCGTCGTTGACCAGTTCATCGAGGTAGACCGAGTCCATGGCGCGCGCGGCGTGCGCCAGCTGATCCGGCGTCGCCAGGTTGATCAGGATCGCCAGGCGCCACTCGCCACCGGGCCGCTCGTTCTGCATGTCCTGGAAATCCTCGATGAACTGGGTGCGGTTCGGCAAGCCGCTGATCGGATCGACGCGCCCGATGGCATGCATCATCTCGATCTGCGCCATCACCATGCCGGCCAGGTCCTGCAGGCTGGCTAGCTCTTCGGCCGTCGTGTCACGCGGCGCGGTGCCGAGCACGCACAAGGCGCCCAGACAATGCCCGTCCTGCGTCATCAACGGCGCGCCGGCATAGTAGCGCACGCCGCCGGCCGCCAGCGGACTGTTGCTGTAGCCGGCATCGGCCAGCAGGTCGGCAATCACCAGCGGATCGCGGCTGTCGGCCACCTCGCCGCACGGCGCCTTCATGCGCGGAATCGACGTGTGCTCGACGCCGACGCGCGACTTGAACCATTGCCGGTCGGTATCGGTGAGCGACACGGCGGCAATCGGCAAGTTGAACAGGCGTGCCGCCATGCGCGTGATGCGGTCGAACGCCTCGCTTGGTGGCGTATCGAGCAAATTAAGCTTGCGCAATGCCTGCATGCGGCGCGCTTCATTGATATGGCAGGAGATGGTCATGGTCTGACTTGGTTGTTTATTCAAGATTCACCAGTCCAACCCGGACGCTCGTGACGCCTGGCGGTTGGCAATATTTCCCTCAATACAATACAAGGTTGGGGTACTTGAAAAGAAAAATGCCTGGATGCCCTCATCTTACCTGAAATTACATGAAAGTAATTTCATTGATGAAAAGCAATCACATGCACCTGTCTGCCTTGTCTGCTGGCCAGACATTGCAGCGACGTAAGTGCATCGTCACTGGAACACCTTCCACAAATTTTTATACGATGAACAGGCCTGGTCGGATGATAATGTTGCAGGCGAAAAACGCCGGCGCGCCAGGAAGCCGAGTGTCGTTGTGGCGGCACATCACGCCGCAGCCGCGTGCGATACATTACTGAACAATTGAAAACAAGGCGTGTCATGAGCAACGATTACTACAATCCTGACAATTATTTTGCACAGCAGGCAAAACAGGCCGAAGAGACGGCAAGACTGGCCGAAGTTGCAGCCAAAAGCGACCTCGACAGCGAGAAATTCAGCAATCAGTCCAATCTCGACCTGATTGTCCAGCTGAGAAACAAAACAAGCTCGCTGAGCGAACAGCTCGACCAGTTGCAGCAGGAAAATGCGCAACTCAAAAATGACAATGCGGCGCTTGAGAGCCTGTTCTCGCTACCGATGGAAGACATGGCAGCGAAAAATCCGCGTTTCAGACAATCGCATGATGCGCAGCAGCTGGCATTGGCCAAATGGATATTGTCGCAGAAAGCATATGCGGAAACCGCATTCCGCATCGGCATCGCCGCTGGCAAGAGCGCGGAGCAAATCACGGCGCTCTACAAGGACAGCATCTCGTCCGTCCTGGCGAATGCGACCAGGCACGGCAATAATGCGGTTGGTCATCCGGTACTGAAGGCCAACGCGGAGAGAATCATCAAAAACAATCAAGGCTGAAGTCCTTCTTTTCAGCAGCCGGATGCGGCACCTGTCCTGGCTGCCCGTTGGCCGAATTACCACACCGCTTGCCCGGCAAGTCCCTGCCCTGCCCTGCTGGTAATGGTAAAGTGTGGCTTGTCGCGCGCAGCCTGGCTGCGCCATCGCGTGGCAACAGCCTCCGGCGCCACGCTACACTACAGAACAACGCTTACATTCAAAGACTTACATGAACATGCAGTCCAATCAAGAGCTCGCCAAGATCGCCCGGAGCAAACTGACCCCCATGATGCAGCAATACATGGGCATCAAGGACAATCATCCGACGATGCTGGTGTTCTACCGCATGGGCGACTTTTACGAGCTGTTTTTCGAGGACGCCGAAAAAGCCGCGCGCCTGTTGGGCATTACGCTGACGGCGCGCGGCGCGGCCAGCGGCAATCCGATCAAGATGTGCGGCGTGCCGTTCCATTCGCTCGACGGCTACCTGGCCAAGCTGGTCAAGCTGGGCGAGTCGGTCGCCATCTGCGAGCAGATTGGCGACCCGGCCACCAGCAAGGGTCCGGTCGAGCGCAAGGTGATGCGCGTGGTCACACCGGGCACGCTGACGGATGCCGACTTGCTGCCGGAAAAAGCCGAGCGGCCGCTGCTGGCCCTGTGCAGCGTCACGCAGCGCAAGACCGTGACCACCGGCCTGGCCTGGCTGTCGCTGGCCAGCGGCGCGCTGAAACTGATGGAGTTTTCGGGCAGCAGCGAGACCGTGGCATTGCGACTGCAGCAGGAGCTGGAGCGCATCGTGCCGGCCGAGATTCTCAGCGGCGACGCCGGCACCTTGTTTGACGACCATCCGACCACCCATGTGAACCGCGTGCCGGACTGGCATTTCGACGTGGTCGGCGGCCACAAGGCACTGCTCGACCAGCTCGGCGTGGCGACCCTGACCGGCTTTGGCGCCGATGGCCTGGGCGCCGCGTTCGGCGCGGCCGGCGCGCTGCTGCGCTATGCGCAATCGACGCAGGGACGCGGCCTGCAGCATGTGCGCTCCCTGACCACCGAAACGGAAAGCGAATTTATCGGCCTCGATGCGGCCACGCGGCGCAACCTGGAACTGACGGAAACCATTCGCGGCCAGGAATCGCCAACGCTGTTCTCGCTGCTCGACCATTGCCGCACCGCCATGGGCTCGCGCATGCTGCGCCACTGGCTGCACCATGCGCGGCGCGACCAGGGCGTGGCGCGCGCGCGGCATCAGGCAATCGCCGCGCTGATGCACAGCGAAGCGGCCGCGCCGCTGGCCGCCACCCTGTCGCAAGTGCCGGATATCGAGCGCATCACCACCCGCATCGCGCTGCTGTCGGCGCGTCCGCGCGACCTGGCCGCGCTGCGCGACGGCCTGCTGCAACTGCCGGCGCTGCGCGAGCGCGTCACGCACTGCTATGGCGGCGAGCCGTGCGACGGCTTGCTGGCCACTATCCATGCGGCGCTGGCCACGCCCGACAGTTGCCTCGATTTACTGGTGCGCGCGGTGGCGCCCGAGCCGGCCGCGATGGTGCGCGACGGCGGCGTGTTTGCGCGCGGCTTTGACGAAGAACTCGACGAATTGCGCGCGCTGTCGGAAAACGCCGGCCAGTTCCTGGTGGACCTGGAAACGCGCGAACGCGCGCGCACCGGGATTGCCAACCTGCGCGTCGAGTACAACAAGGTGCACGGCTTTTATATTGAAGTGACGCACGGCCAGACCGACAAGGTGCCGGACGATTACCGCCGCCGCCAGACGCTGAAAAACGCCGAGCGCTACATCACGCCGGAACTCAAGGTGTTCGAGGACAAGGCGCTGTCGGCGCAGGACAAGGCGCTGGTGCGCGAAAAGCTGCTGTATGACCTGCTGCTGGCCGACCTGGCGCCGCATATCGGCACCCTGCAGACCATCGCCCAGGGCCTGGCCCAGCTCGACACCCTGAACGCGCTGACGGAACATGCGCAGCAGCACAACTGGGCTGCGCCGCAACTGGTCAGCGAGCCGTGCATCAATATCGTCGAAGGTCGCCATCCGGTGGTGGAAAAGCAGATCGAACGCTTTATCGCCAACGACTGCCGCTTCGTCAACGAACGCAGATTGCTCTTGATCACCGGCCCGAACATGGGCGGTAAATCGACCTTCATGCGCCAGGTGGCCTTGATCACCCTGCTCGCCTATGTCGGCAGCTATGTCCCGGCCGCCAGCGCCACCATCGGCCCGATCGACCGCATCTTCACGCGGATCGGCGCGACCGACGACCTGGCCGGCGGCCGTTCGACCTTCATGGTGGAAATGACGGAATCGGCGGCCATCCTGAACGGCGCCACCGAGCACTCGCTGGTACTGATGGACGAAGTGGGCCGCGGTACCTCGACCTTCGACGGCCTGGCGCTGGCCTGGGCCATCGCGCGCCACCTGATCGACCACAGCCGCAGCTTTACCCTGTTCGCGACGCACTATTTCGAACTGACGCAATTGCCCGACAGCCATCCGAGCGCCGCCAATGTGCACCTGTCGGCGGTCGAACACAAGGACAGCATCGTCTTCCTGCACGCCGTGCAGGCCGGCCCGGCCTCGCAAAGCTATGGCTTGCAGGTGGCGCAGCTGGCCGGCGTGCCGCAGCCGGTGATCAAGGCCGCGCGCAAGCACCTGGCGCGCCTCGAAGCGCAGGCGCTCGACACCACGCCGCAGCGCGACCTGTTTGCCGCGCCGCCATCCGATCCGTATGCGGAAGAGGAAGAAGCGAGCGCGCCAGCGGCCGCGCTGAGCGACGCGCAGCAGGCCCTGCTCGATGCCATTGCCGAGCTAGATCCCGATGCCTTGAGCCCGCGCGACGCGCTGGAACAGCTGTATCAGCTGAAACGGCTGGCCGCCGCATGACCTTGCCGCGCAGTATCGCGTACCGGCTGGCGGCGGGCTTGCTGGCGGCCAGCATACCCCTGGCGCCGACACTGGCGGTGGCCGCCGGCGCCAGCCAGCCCGGCTTCGAGTTTGCCGTGCTGAGCCACTCGTTCAAGGCCGGCACCGATGATGCGCCGCTGAAAAAGGCGATTGCCGGCGTGAGCGCCTTCAACGCCTCGTTCGTGGTGGCGACCGGCATCAAGTCGGCCGGCGAAGCCTGCAGCGACAAGCTGTACAGCCAGCGCAAGGACCTGCTGGACGCCAGCACGCCGCCGCTGATCGTGTCCTTGTCGGCCAGCGACTGGGCCGGCTGCCGCAATTCGCGGGGACGCGGCAACGCCATCGAGCGGCTGAACCGGCTGCGCGACGTGTATTTTGCCGACAACCAGAGCCTGGGCCAGCGCAAGCTGACCGTCTCGCGGCTGTCCTCGACAGCCAAGTTTCGCAGCTATGCGGAAAATGCCCATTGGGAAGTTGGCGGCGTGCTGTTTGCCACCGTCAACCTGCCCGCCAATAACAACCATTTCCTGCCTGAAGCGGGCCGCAACAGCGAGTTCGAAGACCGGCTGGTCGCCAACCGCGCCTGGCTGCAGCGGCTGTTTGCCATCGCGCAGGGCAAGAAGCTGGACGGCATCGTGCTGTTTTCAGATGGCGACGTCGGCGTACTGGACGAGGAAGAAAGTTCGCTGTTGCCGAGCTTCAGTTCGAAGCAGGATGGCTTTGCCGGTCCGCGCAAGCAGATCCGCCTGCTGGCGAAAAAATTCGGCGGCAAGGTATTGCTGGTCGATACACAGGGAGAAAAACAGGGTGAACAGCCAGGGGAAAAGCCGGCCAGGGGCAAACTGGCGATACCGCGTGGCGAGACGCCGGTGATCCACTGGAAAGGCAATATGGGCCATGTCAGCATCGCCAGCGACTGGGCGGCGATTGCCGTCAGGACCGGCAAGACGCCGCTGTTTGAAGTGCGCGAGCGCGCCAGCCGTCCGTCATTGCCCAAGCACTAGGCAAGCAGCCAGGCCGGCACGATGCCGGCCCGGTGGTGTTACTTAATGAACAGGGTGAGTACGGAAGTGGTCGCCGTCCTCGCCTTCATCATCCTCATCATCGTGGCCATGGCCATGCGCGCCATGCACGTGGCCGTGGGCGATTTCTTCTTCGGTGGCTTCACGCACGTCGACCACGTTCAGTTCAAAGCGCAGCGCGATGCCGGCCAGCGGATGGTTACCATCCAGAACGACCTTGTCGTCGGCGATATCGGTCACGGTGAAGATCATCGCTTCGTCGTCGGGCGAATCGCTTTCCGGCATGCCTTCGAACTGCATGCCCACTTCCAGCGGCTCAGGCAGGCGGTTGCGTGGCTCGACCTTGACCAGCGCCGGATCGTATTCACCGAAAGCATCGTCCGGTTCGATCTGGATGGTGTTGGAGTAGCCCACTTCCTTGCCGTCGAGTTCTTCTTCGATCTTCGGCAGGGTGTTTTCATAATCACCGTGCAGATAGACCATCGGCTGGCGGCCGTCTTCGATCAGATTGTCTTGCGCGTCTGACAGTTTGTAGTTGACAGTCACGACCGTATTTTTGGCAATCTTCATTATGCTTCCTTTCATTGTATAAGCTGACAAATTATACCTTTACGCCGCCATTGACAGGCGCATTCCTGCATTTCCGGTTGTTATAATGGGCGCATGAAAAAATTAACTCTCCTCGGCGACATCACGCCGGCGCAATTCCTGCGCGACTACTGGCATAAAAAACCGCTGCTGATCCGCCAGGCCGTGCCTGGCTTCAAGCCCCTGCTGGACTTCAAGGCCCTGGCCGAACTAGCCAAGCTCGACCATGTCGAGTCGCGCCTGGTCAGCCAGGTGGACGGCCACTGGACTATGCAGCAAGGCCCTTTGGCCAGCCTGCCCTCCCTGAAACAGAAGAACTGGTCGTTGCTGGTGCAAGGCGCCAACCTGCACAGCGCCGACGCCGACGCGCTGCTGCGCCAGTTCCGCTTCCTGCCCGACGCGCGCCTCGACGACCTGATGGTCAGCTTTGCCACCGATGGCGGCGGCGTGGGCCCGCATTTCGATTCATATGACGTGTTCCTGCTGCAAGGCCAGGGCAAGCGCCACTGGCGCATTGGCGCGCAGCAGGACCTGAGCCTGATCGACGGCCTGCCGTTGAAAATCCTCAGCAACTTCACGCCCGACGAAGAATTCACGCTGGAACCGGGCGACATGCTGTACCTGCCGCCCCACTACGCGCATGACGGCGTGGCCATCGGCGACTGCCAGACCTATTCGATCGGTTTCCGCTCGCCATCGTTCCAGGAGCTCGGTGAAGCCTTTTTGCAATTCATGGCCGACTCGATCGACCTGCCCGGCATCTACAGCGATCCGGACCTGAAGGCGTCGGCCAAGCCGGCGGAAATCCCGCGCGAGATGCTGGCGGTCATTACCGAAGAGATGAACAAGGTGCGCTTCACGGAAGAAGACGTCACCATCTTCCTCGGCGAGCACCTGTCCGAACCGAAGCACAATGTGTTTTTCGCGCCACTGGCCAAGCCGCTGACTGTGGGACGCTTCACACAAGCGGCACACAAGAATGGTGTTGTGTTGTCACGCAAGACGCTGATGCTGTATCGTGGCAAGAATGTCTTCATCAATGGCGAATCGTTTGCCGTTGGCCGGGCCGATAAAACGGCACTGGAGACGCTGGCCAATGACCGAGCCCTGAACGGCGCGGCCGTGGCCCAGGCATCCGATGACGTGATGGAAGCACTGTACACCTGGTATCAGGATGGCTGGCTTGAACTGGCCTGAATGAGGCGCACCGCAGCAAAAGTGATGGAACCAAAGCAGGAGCAAGGACTCTGCGCTGGCGCAAAGAAAGATAATGTTTTAATATCGTTTTGACGCGCTTTCGCAAAACTCTTACACTTGCTTGCAATTTGCCTTGGCAAATATTGCGATATCACAAAATAGTTGCGAATTTGCCTCTTGCTCCTATTGCGACGCACCAAAAATCGCTATAATATTCGGTTAGGAAGTTTCCGTTGTCTGGCAGGCACCACCTGGTACGAAAAGCCTTCGAAGACGACCTAACGAGCGATAATTACCGGTAATTATTCATCGCAACAATGTTGATTTATTTTTTGAAATAATTAAGGAAAACAAATGAAAAAATCCCTG
Organism: Janthinobacterium sp.; assembly: GCF_031995485.1. Taxonomy (NCBI): domain Bacteria; kingdom Pseudomonadati; phylum Pseudomonadota; class Betaproteobacteria; order Burkholderiales; family Oxalobacteraceae; genus Janthinobacterium; species Janthinobacterium sp. The sequence continues at coordinate 66,567 of NZ_DAMAGB010000028.1, read as the reverse complement.
CTGATCGCCTCCCTGATGGTTGTTGCTCTGGCTGCTTGCAGCAAAAAAGAAGAAGCTCCTGCACCAGCACCAGTAGTTGAAACCCCAGCACCAGCACCAGTAGTTGAAGCTGCTCCAGCACCAGCTGCTGACGCTGCTGCTTCGGCTGCTACCGACGCTGCTGCTGCTGCTTCGAGCGCTGCTTCGGCTGCTTCGGACGCTGCTGCTGCCGCTTCGTCGGCTGCATCGGCTGCTAAGTAATTTAGCATCCAGCATCGAAAAAACCGGCCTTCGGGCCGGTTTTTTTGCGTCCGCAGTTTGGTGTCCATATCGGGCAGATGCTGCGGGCAATAAAAAAGGCTGGCACCCATGACAGGGCCAGCCTTTTTGCTGCGCGGCAGGTTTTCACCCGCCGCTACGATACTTATTTCAACTGTTCGTTCAGCAAGCCCAGGATTTTCTCGGCCACTGGCGAGACATCCGGCTGGCCTTCGTTCGACAGGATGCTGACATTGCTGGCCGAGCCGGTTGCTGCGGCCTTGACCAGCACGCGATAGCGCTGTGCGCCCTCGTTCTTGTCGGAGGAAGAACCCCAGCTGAACAGTTTCGAGAAGAAACCGTCTTTCTTGGTGGCGTCCGGATCGACGTAACGGACGAAATACGTGCCTTGCGTGCGGTCGCGGTCTTCGACGGTAAAGCCGACGCGGTCCAGCGCCAGGCCGACACGGCGCCAGGCGCGGTCGAAACCTTCATCGACTTCGATCGCGCGCGCCGGCGTGGCGGCGTCGCCCACCAGGCGGGCATGCTGCGGCTGCACAATCGCGGCGTCGACGGCTGTCTTCGCTTGCGCCTCATCGGTGGCAGCACCCAGGCGCGTCATCAGACGGGCCAGGAATTGTGCTTCCAGGCCGGGATCGTTCGGACGCGCGGTCCAGGTGGTGGTTTCCTTGTCGCGGCCCGTGATGACTTCTTCCACGCCACGGTGGCTGATGTAGATCTCGGTCGAGCCGTCCGCCAGGCGTTCCACGCGGGTACGGTATTTGTCTTTCTCGCCGCTCGAATACAGGCCATCGAAGACCTTGCCGATGGTGCGGCGGACGATGTCTTGCGGAATCTTGGCACGGTTTTCATTCCATTCCGTTTCCATGATGCCGGCCGTCGGCTGATCGATGACCAGCGTAAAGCCCGCATCTTCCCAGAATTGTTTCAACTGCGGCCACAGTACCTCGGGCGACTGCTTGATCACCAGCCAGCGCTGGTTGCCCGCGCGCTCGACTTTGACATTGCCTGCCGTTACTGGCACCACCCCCACGACGCCATCGGCGCCCACCACGGCCGGCACGCCGGCAGTGGCGTTGCGCTGGGCGTTGTAGCCGGAAGCGGTGGCCACGCCATTCTTGGCATCTGGCAACGAATAGCGGTTGTCCTGCTGCAGTTGCGTCAGGTCGGGAGGCACGTCCAGCGAGCTGGCTTTCTTGACCGACTTGTAGTCGACCTTGTCGCCGCCGACTACCGAACTGATCATGCCGCAGCCGGCGAGGCTGGCCGCGACGGCGCCAATGACGAGGCCGCGAAAAGCGATGGTGGCTGGCGCCGGGGTAGTTTTCTTGCTATTAGTCATGTCGTTACTGGATAAGAAGCTAAGTGGCAGCTGAAATCAGGGAAGGTCCGGACTATACCAGTCCGGGCTCAGGATAAGACGCCGGCGTCGCGCAGGGCGTCGCGCACGGCAGCATGGCAGTTCTCGGCCAGGGGTACCAGCGGCAAGCGTATGCCGGCAGGCATCATGCCCATTTCCGCCAGGGCCCATTTGACGGGCACCGGGTTGGGCTCGACAAACAGTTTTTGATGCAGCGGAAAAACCTTGTTATTGATGGCAATGGCCGTGGCGCGGTCACCGGCCATGGCGGCCACGCACATCTCGTGCATGGCGCGCGGCGCGACGTTGGCCGTGACGGAAATATTGCCATGGCCACCGCACAGCATCAGCGCCATGGCGGTCGGATCGTCGCCCGAGTAGACGGCGAAGTCGGCAGGCACCAGGCGCAGCAGGTCGATGCCGCGGCCGATATTGCCGGTCGCATCTTTCACGCCGACGATATTGCCGATCGCCGCCAGGCGCACGATGGTCTCGTTGCTCATGTCGGCCACGGTACGGCCCGGCACGTTGTACAGGATCACGGGAATGTCGACCGCTTCGGCGATGGCCTTGAAGTGCTGGTACATGCCTTCCTGGGTAGGACGGTTGTAGTAAGGCACCACTTGCAGTACGGCATCGGCGCCGGCTTCTTTTGCATAGCGCGTCAGCTTGATCGCTTCAGCCGTGGAATTGCCACCAGCCCCAGCGATGATCGGAATGCGTCCCTTGGCGTGCTCGACGGTCAGCTTGATCAGTTCGCAGTGCTCTTCCACGCTGACGGTTGCCGATTCGCCGGTAGTGCCGACGATCACGATGCTGTCTGTCCCCTCGGCAATATGCCAATCGATCAGCTTGCGCAGGCCTGGAATGTCCAGACTGCCGTCCGCGTGCATCGGGGTGACGATTGCTACAATGCTGCCCTTGATCATAGTAAGTTTATAGCGCCGATAAATAAAACAACGATTGTAGCGGATAGCCCGCGCCTGTGGTGCATTCTAGGGCAGTAACGGTTTGTAAATTCTTGTCCTTCTGCCTCCGTTCAATGGCAGGCAGGCTCCATACCTTACCCGCAAACACCTTTCAAACACCATTCAAAATGCCGGCAACAGCGCCGCCAACCGTGGAAAATCCGGCCGCACGGCGCACATTCTTTGCACCAGCGCAGGCTTGGGCAACTCCACGCGCCCCTCTTCAAACGCTACCACGCGCAGGCCCTGCTGCAGGGCCAGGGACAGCGGCTCGCCTTCCTTGAGCAGGAAGTTCGGATTCGACGGCTTGCCGAACTCTTCATTGCCTTCAGCAAACGTTTCATACAGCAGCACGCCATCGGGCGCCAGACTGGTGATCATGGCCTCCAGCAGCGGGCGATGCAGGTAATTGGTAACGATGATGCCGGCAAAGCGGCCGGCCGCGAATGGCCAAATGGCGCCTGGCGCTTCCAGGTCCACCAGCGAGGTGGTGATGCCGGCGCCGGCGGCTTTTTCCAGCATTTCCGGATCATGGTCGAGCGCGATCACCGGATGGCCCATGGTCACCAGGTGGCGCGCATGGCGGCCGCTGCCGCAGGCCAGGTCCAGCACTTCGCCACCGGGCAGCAGGGACGCCCAGCGGCGCACCCAGCCGGAAATGGCGTCAGTCGGTGTGTGTTGTTCAGTTGCTTGCATCGGGAATTCCATCAGTTAGTTGCTTGCAGCATTGCTTGCATCATTGCTTGTATCGTGGCGCGGCAAGGCGCAGCGCGAGCGCTGTCCGTCAACCCAGCATCGCGGCCAGCGGCGTCACCAGGGTCAGGAACACCTTGATCACGAATCTGATCGAGGCCATCAGCACCCCATCGAGCACGCCCAGGTACATCAGTAACACCAGCGCACCAAACACAAACATGCCGTAGCGCTCGATGCTGGCATAGGGCCGCGCCAGCGACATCGGCAAGATGCCGGTCATGATGCGCCCGCCATCGAGCGGCGGCACCGGGATCATGTTGAACACGAACATGGCCGCGTTGACGCTGATGCCGGCACCGGCCATCTTGCGCAGAAAGACGCCGATTTCGGTCGGCGGCATCGCGCTCAGCACGACAAAGGCGATCATCCAGGCCAGGCCCATGACGAAATTCGAACCGGGGCCGGCAAACGCCACCCAGGCCATCTGCTTCTTCGGATTGCGCAGGCGGCTGAAGTCGACCGGTACCGGCTTGGCGTAGCCGAACGGCACCTGGATCGCCAGATACAGCATCAGCGGCAGCAGCACCGTGCCGAACGGGTCGATATGGCGGAGCGGATTGAGGCTCAGGCGGCCTTCGTTGGCGGCGGTCGGATCGCCGAAATAGCGGGCGGCGTAGCCATGCGCGGCTTCATGCAGGGAGATGGCAAAAAGGACGGGCACCAGGTACACCGCGACGGTTTGGACTATCGTGTTGAAATCGCTCATGACCGCGATTCTACCAGAGGCGCCCTGCCCCCTTTCTTATGCCACCGTTAAAGCCGGGTAAAGCCGCCGTGCCTACAAACCCAGCGCGGCCGGATCGCCCTGCCCCAGACGCACCACTTCCGGTTCGGCACCGGTCAGGTCGATCACGGTACTGGGGCCGTTGGCGCACACGCCGCCGTCAACGATCAGGTCGACCAGCTTTTCGAGCCGCTCGCGGATGGTATCGGCGTCGGTCAGGCTTTCCTCGTCGCCGGGCAGGGTCAATGTCGTGCCCAGCAGCGGCTGGCCCAGTTCTTCCAGCAGGCATTGCACGATGCGGTGCTGCGGCACGCGCAGGCCGATGGTCTTGCGCGACGGGTGGCTGAGGCGTCGCGGCACTTCCTTGGTCGCTTCCAGGATAAAGGTATACGCGCCCGGCGTGGCCGCCTTGAGCAGGCGGAACTGGCGGTTGTCGACGCGCGCATACACGCCCAGCTCGCTCAAATCGCGGCACAGCAGGGTCAGGTGATGTTTTTCATCGATGCCGCGGATACGGCGCAGGCGCTCGACGGCGCCCTTGTCGTCGAGCTGGCAGACCAGCGAATAGCAGGAGTCGGTGGGCACGGCCACCACGCCGCCGGACTGGATGATTTGTGCGGCCTGCTTGATCAGGCGCAATTGCGGATTGTCAGGGTGAATCTGGAAAAATTGACTCATGGGTTCACTGACTGGCGGACCAGTTTTTTATTGATGTGTCATGATTGTACGCCGCGCAGCGCGGCGATGCGTTCCTCCAGCGGCGGGTGCGTGGCGAACAGCGCGCCCCAGCCCCCCTTGCCGTTGATGCCCAGCGCCTGCATCGACTGCGGCAACTCGCCCGGCGCCACGCCGCCCAGGCGGGCCAGCGCATGCATCATCGGCGTCGGGCTGCCCAAGAGCTTGGCCGAGCCGGCGTCGGCACGGAATTCGCGCTGGCGCGAAAACCACGCGACAATGATCGAAGCGAGCAGCCCGAACAGCACTTCGCAGACCATCACGGTGACGAAATAACCAATGCCGCGCCCGCCTTCGCGGTTGCTGTTTTTCTGCAGCATGTTGTCGACAAAGAAACCCACCACGCGCGCCAGGAACACCACGAAGGTATTGACCACGCCCTGGATCAGGGTCAAGGTCACCATGTCGCCATTGGCCACGTGGGCGATCTCGTGGCCCAGCACGGCTTCGACTTCATCGCGGTTCATGCTTTCCAGCAGCCCGGTCGAAACGGCCACCAGCGCCGAGTTCTTGAAGGCGCCGGTGGCGAACGCGTTGGCGTCGCCGTCATACACGGCCACTTCCGGCATGCCGATGCCGGCCCGTTCGGACAGCGCGCGCACCGTATTGACCAGCCATAGCTCGGTCGACGACGCGGGGTTGTCGATCACGCGCGCGCCGGTGCTCCACTTGGCCATCGGTTTGCTGACCAACAGCGAAATGATGGAGCCGGTAAAGCCGACCACCAGGGAAAACACCAGCAGGCTGCCCAGGTTCAGCGTGCTGCCGCGCGCAGGATTGCCCACGCCCAGCAAACTGAGGACGAGCGAGAGCACCAGCATCACGGCCAGGTTAGTGACGATAAACAGGACGATACGTTTCATGGACGTTGGCTCCAGCAGAAAATCGATAACAATAAAGTGGTGGTGAATACGGCTGTTATCAAGCTTGCCAGAGCGGCCTTAGTCCTCCCTTAAAAACGCTTTACAGAACCGTAGCGAGCGGATGTGAGTTGCGGTTGAGAAGCGGAGCGGTGCTTTAGCACAGTGAGCATCGGAGACCGCAAATCGCGCCGCGCAGCAGGTTATGCAAAGTGTTTAAAACCAGTCGTGCCAGATCGGTTTGACGTTGCCTGGCAGCGGCGGCAGCGCCGCAAAATCCACGCGCGACTCGCCCGGCGCATGGAAATCGGTGCCGCGCGAAGCCAGGAAACCATAGTCGTTGGCCAGCCGCGCGTATTCCGGATACTGGTCCGGGCTGTGGCTGCCCGTTACCACTTCGATGGCCACGCCACCCAGTTGCTTGAATTCATCGAACAGCACGCCCTGCGCCATGTCGCTGAAGCGGTAGCGGCCAGGGTGGGCGATCACGGCCACGCCGCCGGCGCCGCGGATCCAGCCCACGGCCTCGGCCAGGGTGGCCCAGCGGTGTTCGACATAGCCAGGCTTGCCTTCGGACAGGTATTTCTTGAATACTTCGGGAATATTTGCGCACTTGCCCGTTTCCACGATATAGCGGGCAAAGTGGGTGCGCGACATCAGGTCGGGGTTGCCGACGAATTTGAGCGCGCCTTCATAGGCGCCATCAACGCCGGCCAGGTCCAGCTGGCGGGCGATTTCGCGCCCGCGCGCGTCACGCCCCGAACGCGTCTGGTTCAGCCCGTTTACCAGGCCAGGATTGTTTTCATCGATCTGCAGGCCGACGATATGCACGGTCTGGCCGGCCCAGGTAATCGAGATTTCCACGCCAGCAACGAATTGCATGCCCAGCTCCAGTGCCGCCACGCGGGCGGCGGGGATGCCCGACACCTCGTCATGGTCAGTGAGCGCCCACACATCGACGCCGGCCTTGCGCGCGTAGGCGGCCACGGCGGCCGGTGCGAGCACGCCGTCGGAGATATTCGAATGACAATGCAGGTCGACTTTAAGCATAAGGAAGCAATGGCTTGCAGGGCTGGTGATGGGGAGAGGTTTTATTGTACGCTGCCTGCCGGCGCGCGGCAGGGTCAGCGTCTCATTGCTGTCACATCTGCATCATATTGTGGCGAGAAACTCTTCCACCATGCGCGCCAGCGCGCGCGGCTGGTCGTGGTGCAGCATATGGCCGGCGTCCGCCATCATCTTGCAGCGCACATCTTTCAGAAAGCCCAGGCGGCGGTCGATTTCGATGCGCGCCTGCTCTTTCGGCCCCATCCATTGCCACATATTGGTATCGTCCGCTTCGACCCACAGCACCGGCGCCGTGATGCGGCGCCAGCACGCCATCACTTCCTCGACCTGGTACAGCATCGGATTGACGCGCTTGTGGCGCGGATCGCCCATGATGTCCCACTCGCCCGCCTCGTTCTGCGCCGACCAGTGTTCGGCCAAAAACGCCGCGCGCTCGTCATTCAGGCGCGGATTGGTTTTCTGCAGCCGTTCGGCCACGGCCTTCCTGCTCGGATAGCTGCGCATCAGGGGCGGTTCGCGCAATTCATCGAGCCATTTGGCATAGCGGCCCGGTGCCTGCTCCGGCTGGGTGGCCATCATGCCGAAGCCTTCCAGGTTGATGAAACTGGCGATGCGCTCGGGCCGCACCCCCGCATACAGGCCGGCAACATTCGCGCCCATGCTGTGGCCCAGCAGATGCACGGGTGCCTCGGGCGAGTAATGCAGCAGCATGGCGTCGAGGTCGGCCAGGTAGTCGGGGAACCAGTAGGTGTCGGACTGCGTGTAGTCGCTCTGGCCGAAGCCGCGCCAGTCGGGCGCGATCACATGCCAGTCGCCTTCGAGTTCATCGACGACGAACTGGAACGAGGCGGCCACATCCATCCAGCCGTGCACCATGAACAGGATGGGCGCGTCCTCGCGGCCCCAGTGGCGCACATGGACGCTTGCGCCGCGGATGTTGATGAATTCGGAACGAGAAAGTTTCATGGATAGCTACCTTGAAAGTGGCGCAGGCGTCGCCACATGCTGTGTCTGAAGTTGGCGGGACGTAAGTGCCGCCATAAAAGTACGACCGTTCTTTAATTATACCGGATCGCCAGCCGCCACTCTGGCTTGTCTTGCAACAGCGTAAAATGGCGGCAATCACGGCATTTTCCACGTCCGGCGTTCCCACCACCTGCCACAGGCTGACCATGACACTCTACCAATTGGGCGCGGATGCGCCACAGATTGATGCTTCTGCGTTTGTTGCCGACACGGCCAATGTGATCGGCAAGGTCACGCTGCATGAAAACACCTCGGTGTGGTTCGGCGCCACCTTGCGCGGCGACAATGAACGCATCACGGTGGGCGCCAACAGCAATGTACAGGAAGGCGCCGTGCTGCATACCGACCCCGGCTTTCCGCTCGACGTCGGGCAGAACGTGACGATCGGCCACCAGGCCATGCTGCACGGCTGCACCATCGGCGACGGCACGCTGATCGGCATCCAGGCGATCGTGCTCAACGGCGCGAAGATCGGCAGGAACTGCCTGGTCGGCGCCGGCGCGCTGGTCACGGAAGGCAAGCAGTTTCCCGACAATATGCTGATCATCGGCACCCCGGCCAAGGCCGTGCGCACGCTGACGGCAGACGATATCACCAGGCTACAAGGCAACGCCCTCACGTATGTACAACGGGGCCAGCTGTTCAATACGCAACTCAAGAAGATTGGATAACACATGACGACTGACACCAGCGGCGCAATCAGCGCCCCCATCGCAGGCCAGGACACGCTGCAAAAATTTATTTTCGATAACGCCGCCGTGCGCGGCCAGTTCATCGACGTCTCGCACACGTGGCAGGAAGTGGTGTCGCGCCACGCCTACCCGCTGGCCGTGAAAAAAGTGCTGGGCGAAATGGTGGCCGCCGCCGCCCTGCTGTCGGCCAACCTGAAATTCAACGGCTCGATCATCATGCAGATCCATGGCGACGGCCCGGTACGCCTGATGGTGGTCGAGTGCGACTCGGACCTGCGCCTGCGCGCCACCGCCAAGCTCGACCCGGATGCGGAGATCGTTGACGGCAGCACTGTGCCGCAGCTGATGAACGCCAACGGCAAGGGCCGCTTCATCATCACGCTCGACCCGGCCGACAAGGTGCCGGGCCAGCAGCCGTACCAGGGCATCGTGCCGCTCGACGGCGACGACATGGCGACCGTGATCGAAAACTACATGCTGCGTTCGGAACAGCTCGACACGCGCCTGTGGCTGGCCACCGATGACAGCACCTCGCGCGGCCTGCTGCTGCAAAAGCTGCCGCACCACGGCGGCAAGGCCGAAGCGACGCCGGTGTCGGAAGAAGACGCGCTCGATACCTGGAACCGCGCCGTGATGCTGGCCTCGACCCTGAAAGAGGAAGAGATCCTGGCAACCGACATCGACACGCTGATGCAGCGCCTGTTCTGGGAAGAAACGATCCGCGTGTTCGACCCGCTGCACCCGAGCTTCCACTGCACTTGCACTCGCGAAAAAGTGGGCAATATGCTCAAGATGCTGGGCGAACAGGAAGTCAACGACACGCTGGCCGAGATCGGCCACGTGGGCGTGAACTGCGACTTCTGCGGCCAGCACTATGATTTCGACAAGGTCGACTGCGCGCAGCTGTTCATTACCGATGCACCGGCCGAAGTGCTGATCCCGCCCGCGACCAGCATCAATTAATTCCCGCCGCACCTTGCGCCGTCCTTCAGGGGCGGCGCATTTCTTCCAGCGCCTTCTTTGTTGCAGTGCAATTCGCAGTCTCGCTCCGAGACGCGATATTCATTTCCCGCTGCCAACGCATATCTGTTATCACCATTGCTGACGACTACCCGGTGGCCGCGAACGGGCTGCAGGCCGCTGCACAGGCGACCTCGCGGTTTCAGCTCAACGCAACAGAATTGATGCAGGTCAATAAATTTGTTTTGAAGAATTGCCAGCCTGCTACGCCCTTATTATTCAAATTTTGAATTTCTGAAATTGGAATTTGAAATTGGACGCATAACCCGGGGTACGCTATTGTGCAATGCAACAACACACCATTTATGGAGGACATATGTCCACATTGACCAGCACTTACAGCAACACCGGCACCGACGGCTATTTCAGCAATCTTGGCCGCGCCACGCGCGCTTTCGTGGGCGCCCTGCTCGCCTCGAAGCCTTACAGCGACCTGGCGCAGAAAGATGTCGCCAGTGCCGAAGAGCCACGCTACACGCGCCCAAGCAAGCACGATATCGCGCTGCTGAACTCGGAAGCGGCACGCTACGAACACTTGATGCCGAATCTGGCCTCGGAACTGCGCTTCCTGGCGTCGCGCGGTTAAAAAGTGTCCAGGGCGGCGTTGCGCCTTGCCCTGAACACTTGGATGAATACACTATTTAAAATTGACCTGGAAATATGATGATGATACTCGAAACCACCCTGATCGCCCTGGCCGTTGCCGTTACCGCCATCCGTTTTTACCTGATCTCGACCGGCAAGGGCGAGTTCTAAGCAGCACCAGCAACAGACATGGGCGGCGCCGGCCAAGGCGCTTAATGCCCGGTTTCTTTCAAGTAAGCGTTACGCGTCACTACGGCCGTATTGCTGAAATCGCTGAACACGCCGTCGATGCCGGCGCGGAAAAATCCCAGCAATTCGGTTGCAGGGTCGCCTTTGTACACGCCAGCCAGATATTTCGCCTCGTTACGGAACGTAAAGCTGTGGACGAACAGGCCGGCCTTGTGCGCATCGGCGATCAGGCTCGTTGGCGTTGCCTTGTTGACGTCGGCAGCCGAACCGGTGTACGGCGTGCCATCGGCATTGGTGGCCTTGAACGGTGAAATGGTCAACGCCATCACTTGCGGCTTCCAGGGACCGATACCGTCGGCGTAGGTCTTGATTTCGGCCAGGCCGGCCGGCGTCAGCATGTCGCCGAAGAAGCGGCCGTCGCCAGCCAGCGTCCAGCTATACGGACGGCCATCGACGAAGTTGTAGACATCGTTGGTGCGGTAAATCATTTCACCTGTCTTGTAATTGACGTCATTGCCATCGATCAGTTGCACCATCTTGCTGGTCAAACCGGCGGCGCGCATGTATTTCAGGCTGGCCGGATCAAAGCTCTGGATATAGATCGCCGCCGTCTTGCTGTTCAGGTTATTGTCCTTGACGATCTTCACGATTGCGTCTTCGAATGGATGGCTGCCGCTGCCACAGCCGTTGGCGATGGCCTGGGCATTGTTCCATACCGGGTTTTTCGATTCCGGATACACCGAAATCGTGCGGCCGCCCGATGCGCTCTTCGCCTTGGCGATATCGATCACTTCCTGCATGGTCAGCACAGGATATTTGCCATTCAATTCACCGGGACGCGATTCGCGCGCATCGTAGGTCGTGCCACCGATCCACTGCTTCAGTTCGGCCGCCGTAAAGTCGCTGATCGACCAGTCGCCCGTATGGTCTTCGCCATCGACGATCAGCGATTTCAGTACCGATTTCGGATTGGCCGGATCGGTCAGGTCGGTCAGGTATTGCGCCGGGCCGCCATAGGTCGCCAGGGAATAGCCAACATTGACCAGCCGGCCTGGCACCGTGCGTTTGCGTGCGGCGACCTGGGCATTGGTCAGCGCGACCGTGCCGATATTGGTGTTGTCGCTGAGCCAGGGATTATGGCGCGCCACCAGCACACAGTCTTTCGACATGTGCACATCGAGTTCCAGCGAATCGGCGCCGGCATCGGCCGCCGCCTCGTAGGCGGGGCGGGTTTGTTCAGGGTACAGGCCCGACAAGCCGCGGTGGGCAACCACCAGCGGCGCCTTGCCGTCCAGCGTCTGCAGCGACTCGGTACTGCTACCGCCGCAAGCGGACAAGGTCAGCGCCGACAGGCATAGCAACGTGTGTTTGTGGATGGTCATGGCAAGCGCAATTCCTGGTTGATGGTCATTAGGGGAACACTTAACGGGCAATGCGCAGCGATTGCCCGAAAAACCGTGCTGCCTTATTGTAAAAACCAGTTATGACAGGGCGGTGACCGCCCGATGACAGGATGATGACGCCAGCCTGCCCTGCCACAGGAATGCGGAGGTGAGGTGATTTCCTAGTGCGGCGCGGTGGTATCGGACGGCGCTTCGGTCAGTGGCGGGATCTGGCCCTTGCGCACGATCTGCACGAAAATCTCGTTCTGTTTGACCATCCCCAGCTCATAGCGGGCACGCTCCTCGACCGCGCCGGTGCCGTCCTTCAGGTCGCGCACTTCGGAGTCGAGCTTGGCGTTACGGGCTTTCAATTCCACATTCTTCTGATTTGCCAGCGCCACTTGCGCTTCCATGTCGGCAACGCGCAGCCAGCCGCCTTTGCCCAGCCAGAGGGGATATTGGATCAGCAGCAGCAGGGCCGCCAGGGCAAGCGTAATCAGGCGCATGGTTCTCAGTGAAAAAACCGGCCGGAAAATTCCGGCCGGCCAGTGGATCTTATTTCAGGTTGTAGAAAGCGTCACGGCCAGGGTAGCTGGCAACGTCGCCCAGGTCTTCCTCGATGCGCAGCAGCTGGTTGTACTTGGCCATGCGGTCCGAACGCGACATCGAGCCGGTCTTGATCTGCAGGGCGTTGGTACCGACAGCGATATCGGCGATGGTCGAGTCTTCCGTTTCGCCCGAGCGGTGCGAAATGACGGCCGTGTAGCCGGCGCGCTTGGCCATTTCAATGGCGGCAAACGTTTCGGTCAGGGTGCCGATCTGGTTGATCTTGATCAGGATCGAGTTGGCGATACCCTTGTGGATGCCCTCTTTCAGGATCTTGGTGTTGGTGACATACAGATCGTCGCCAACCAGCTGCACTTTCTTGCCCAGTTCGGCGGTCAGGATCGCCCAGCCTTCCCAGTCGCCTTCATGCATCGCGTCTTCGATCGAAATGATCGGGTACTTGTCGCACCAGGTCGCCAGCAGGTTGGTGAACTCGGTGGCGGTCAGGCTCAAGCCTTCGCCGGCCATCTCGTACTTGCCGTCCTTGTAGAACTCGGAGGCGGCGCAGTCCAGGCCGATGGCGATCTGCGTGCCTGGCTCGTAGCCGGCTTCTTCGATCGCCTGGATGATCAGCTTGATCGCTTCTTCGTGGTTGGCCAGCGATGGCGCGAAACCGCCTTCGTCGCCCACGTTGGTGTTCAGGCCCTTCTTGTGCAGGATCTTTTTCAGCGTGTGGAATACTTCCGCGCCGTAGCGGACCGCTTCCTTGAACGACGGTGCGCCCACTGGAATGATCATGAATTCCTGGATGTCCAGGTTGTTGTCGGCGTGTGCGCCGCCGTTGATCACGTTCATCATCGGCACCGGCAACTGCATCGCGCCCGAACCGCCGAAATAGCGGTACAAAGGCAGGCCGGCTTCTTCGGCGGCAGCCTTGGCCACTGCCATCGACACGGCCAGGATCGCATTGGCGCCCAGGCGCGATTTGTTTTCGGTGCCGTCCAGGTCGATCAGGGTGCGGTCCAGGAAAGCCTGTTCATTGGCGTCCAGGCCCATGATGGCTTCGGAGATTTCGGTATTGATGTTCTCGCATGCCTGCAGCACGCCCTTGCCGAAGTAGCGCTTGGCGTCGCCGTCGCGCAGTTCCACGGCTTCGCGCGAACCGGTCGAGGCGCCCGACGGTACCGCTGCGCGGCCCATCACGCCCGATTCCAGCAAGACGTCGCATTCGACGGTCGGATTGCCGCGCGAGTCCAGGATTTCACGGCCGATAATGTCAACAATAGCACTCATATCATTCTCCAAAGTTAAGCGTAACAGGGCTGCACACTGCGTTCTGATGCGCAATTGCACAAAGAGGGTAAAGAAACTCCCGGCGAAGACTAACATGCCGGGAGCGGTCTTTCAGGTCTGTGACGACCTTGACAAGCTTGCCGCGCTTGCTCGTTTATTCGCCAGTGGCGTTCGCTTCCTTGTGGGCCAGCGCTGCCTTGATAAACGAGGTAAACAGCGGATGGCCGTCACGCGGGGTCGATTTGAATTCCGGATGATACTGCACGCCCATATACCATGGGTGGGCGTTATCACCAGTGCGCGGCAATTCCATGATTTCGCACAGGTCTTCAGTCGGGGTACGGGCGGCCACCACCAGGCCGGCCGCTTCGACGCGCGGCAGGTAGTGGTTGTTCGCTTCGTAGCGGTGACGGTGACGCTCGGTCACGACCGCGCCGTAGATCTCGGCGGCCAGGGTGCCCGGCTTGATTTCGCAGGTCTGCGCGCCCAGGCGCATGGTGCCGCCCAGGTCCGAGTTCTCGTCGCGCTTTTCAACCTTGCCGTCCGCGCCCTGCCACTGATCGATCAGGGCCACCACCGGTTGCGAGGTTTCGAGGTCGAATTCGGTCGAGTTGGCGGAAGTCAGGCCAGCCTTGTGGCGCGCGTATTCGATCAGCGCCACTTGCATGCCCAGGCAGATGCCCAGGTAAGGCACCTTGCTTTCACGGGCGAACTGGGCCGCCATGATCTTGCCTTCCACACCGCGCTTGCCGAAGCCGCCCGGCACCAGGATGGCGTCGTACTTGGCCAGTCCGGCGCAGCCGGTGGTTTCGATTTCTTCCGAATCGATGTACTCGATATTGACCTTCGACTCGTTGTGGATGCCGGCGTGGCGCAGCGCTTCGGTCAGCGATTTGTACGACTCGGTCAGTTCCACGTACTTGCCGACCATGCCGATGGTCACTTCCGACTTCGGATGCTCGAGCGTGTAGATCAGCTTGCTCCAGACCGACAGGTCGGCCGGTGCGGGATTGAGGTCCAGCGCGTCGCAGATGATCTTGTCGAGACCCTGGTCGTGCAGCATCTGCGGCACTTTGTAGATGGTGTCGACGTCCCACACGGAAATGACGGCGTCTTCCTCGATGTTCGAGAACAGCGAGATTTTCGCGCGCTCGTCTTCCGGAATGGCGCGGTCGGCACGGCACAGCAGAGCGTTTGGCAGGATGCCGATTTCGCGCAGTTTCTGCACCGAGTGCTGGGTCGGCTTGGTTTTCAGTTCACCGGCCGAGGCGATATATGGCACCAGGGTCAGGTGGACAAACGCGGTGTTCTTGCGGCCGGCGCGCAGGCTCAGCTGGCGAGCCGCTTCCAGGAATGGCAGCGATTCGATATCGCCGACGGTGCCGCCGATTTCGCACAGGGCCACGTCGTAGCCTTCGGCGCCACGGCGGATGTAATCCTGGATTTCATTGGTGATATGCGGAATCACCTGCACGGTCTTGCCCAGATATTCGCCGCGGCGTTCCTTGCGGATCACCGATTCATAGATCTGGCCGGTGGTGAAGTTGTTCACCTTTTTCATGCGGGTGGAAATGAAGCGCTCGTAGTGACCGAGGTCGAGGTCGGTTTCGGCCCCGTCATCGGTAACGAATACTTCACCGTGTTGCATAGGGCTCATCGTGCCAGGATCGACGTTGATATACGGGTCGAGCTTGAGCATGGTGACTTTAAGGCCGCGCGATTCGAGGATCGCGGCGAGAGAGGCGGCGGCAATCCCTTTTCCAAGGGAAGACACAACGCCACCAGTGACGAAGACAAATTTGGTCATTGCAGATGGTGCCGAACGGCACGTGCGGGAAATTGAAATTATACACTAAAGCCCGGCATACGGACTGCTGCGGCGTGGAAAATTGCGCCAACTGCCGCCTACATGCGTGCTGCTGCGGTGCCTGTGCAACAAGCCGGTCGATTGGCAATAGTTGAAATATTTATACTCTTATATGTTATGTGGGGGAGCGAACAGACCCCTGCTCTAGCGTGGCGCAGACTGGAATTTTTCAACGGAGGTATATCATGAGCTATGAAGAACGCGACGCCTATGGCATGTATGTGGACCGTGGCCATAAAGGTCCTGGCCCGGAACTGATGGGTGCCGACACCCTGATCGGCGACCACGTGCATAACGCCAAGGATGAACATCTCGGTGAAATCAAGGAAATCATGATCGACATGCGCAGCGGCAAAATTGCCTATGCCGTCATGTCGCACGGCGGTGTCTTCACCATCGGCGAAAAACTGTTCGCCGTGCCTTGGGAAGCGCTGCTGCTCGATACCGTCAACAAGCGCTTCACGCTGAACATCGACAAGGAACGCATCGAAAACGCGCCCGGCTTCGACACGGACAACTGGCCGAACATGGCCGATACCACCTGGTCCAACGAGATCCACAGCTACTACGGCACCACCGCGCGCGAATACTAAGCAACCCCAAAGCAAGTTTCGAGGTCGGACTTTGAGGGTCCGCCCCCGGCTTTTCCCGGGCTACCCCAGCGCTGAGACAGCCTCCTTTTTTTACTCCAGAGTAAAATAAAAAAAACGGAGGACACGCGTGAATCAAAACTCTCATCTGGCCGCACTGAAACGGCCCCTGCCCGCATCCCTGGCTGCCGTACTTTCCCTGATCTTTGCCGACCGCTTTTCCATGACGCAAGCCATGCGCGAGCACCATGGGCGCGACGAATCGAGCTACGAGCCGATGCTGCCCGACGCCGTCATCTTCGCCCATACCACCGAGGAAGTGGCGGCCGCCGTCAAGCTGTGCAGCGCGCACGACGTACCCGTCATAGCCTGGGGCAGCGGCACCTCGCTCGAAGGCCATGTGCTGGCCCTGCATGGCGGCGTCACCATCGACCTGTCGCAGATGAACGCGATGGTGGCCGTGCATGGCGAGGACCTGACAGCCACCGTGCAGGCTGGCGTGACGCGCAAGCAATTGAACGAAGAAATCCGCGACACGGGTTTATTCTTCCCGATCGACCCGGGCGCCAATGCCTCGCTGGGCGGCATGGCCGCTACCCGCGCCTCCGGCACCAACGCCGTGCGCTACGGCACCATGCGTGAAAACGTGCTGGCCCTCACTGTCGTCACGGCCGACGGACGCATCATCAAAACGGGCACGCGGGCAAAAAAATCGTCGGCTGGCTACGACCTGACGCGCCTGTTTGTCGGCAGCGAAGGCACGCTGGGCATCATCACGGAAGTGACCGTGAAACTGTACCCGCTGCCGGAAGCCATTTCCGCCGCCGTCTGCTCGTTTCCCGATACGGGCGCGGCCGTCAATGCCGTGATCCAGACCATCCAGCTGGGCGTGCCGGTGGCGCGCGTGGAGTTTCTTGACGAAAACGGCGTGAAAGCCATCAACGCCTACGACAAGATGGCGCTGCCGGAAAAACCGCTGCTGCTGTTTGAATTCCACGGCACGCCGGCTGGCGTGGCCGAGCAGGCGCAGCTGGTGCAGGAAATTGCGGCCGAACACGGCGCCAGCGGCTTTGAATGGGCCAGCCGCCCCGAAGAGCGCTCGCGCCTGTGGGCCGCGCGCCACAACGCCTACTTTGCCCTGCTGCAGATGCGCCCGGGCAGCCGCGCCATTTCCACCGACTGCTGCGTGCCGATCTCGCGCCTGGCCGAATGCATCCTGGCGACCAAAAATGACTGCGAAAACGCCGGCCTGGTGTACGCGATTATCGGCCACGTGGGCGATGGCAATTTCCATGTGCAGATGCTGGTTGACCCGGACGATCCGGCGGACATCGCGCGCGCCGAAAAGGTCAACAGCGACATGGTCACGCGCGCCATCGGCATGGACGGCACCTGCACCGGCGAGCACGGCGTGGGCATGCACAAGATGGCTTTCCTGGTGGAAGAACATGGCGAAGGCGCAATCGACACCATGCGCGCCTTGAAACATGCGCTCGACCCGAAAAACATCATGAATCCGGGCAAGATTGTCAGGTGGTGAGGTAAGCCAACCCAACGGCAAGGACTGGGGGCGTACCCTCAGGGTACGACCCCGGCATTTGCTGTGGGGTTAATCCATGCTCATCCGCATCGGCACATACGCAATCCCATCGGCCTCCACCCGCGGCCCCGTCGCCACAAAACCCAGTCGCTCATAAAACGGCAAGGCATATACCGAGGAGTTGACGGTAAACGCCGTCACCTCGCCCCTGGCCAGCGACGCATCGCGCGCCGCCTGCCACAGTTTCAGCGCCAGGCCGCGCCGGTGCAGCGCGCGCGGCACGAACAGGTGGAACAGATGGGTGTTGTCGCGCATGGCCACCACGCCCGCCAACTCGCCAGCGAGATGCGCGATCTGGTAATGGTATTTGTCCTGCGACAGATAGCCTTGCATGGCCGGCAGGCGGCAGTGCTCGATGAATTTTTCCGCCCCGGCGCCATCCGGATGCAGGGTCAGGAACGGCATCAGGTCGTCGATCAGGGCCACGATGGCGGGCGCGTCGGCAACCAGAGCCGGACGCAGGGTCAGTTCAGTCAGGTTCATCATGGACAAATCATGCCATGCAGTCATACCCCCCTGCAACCTTCAACAGAAATCACGGCTGCTGGTGCGCAACCGCCCCAGCAGATGCGACATGTCGACCAGCCGCTTGGCCACCAGGTTGCGCACGATGCCCTCCTGCTGCCAGATGCCATACACGCCCAGCAAGGGCGCGCCCAGCACCTCCTTGCGCTGCTCTTCCACCAGCGACGGCCAGACGATCACATTGACCGTGCCCGTCTCGTCCTCCAGCGTCAGGAACAGCACGCCCTTGGCCGTGCCGGGGCGCTGGCGCACGGTAACGATGCCGCAGGCGCGTGCCAGTTGCCCGTTGCTGTAACAGCGCAAGGTCGAGGCCGGCATAAAGCGCTGCGCCAGCAATTGCGTGCGCAGCAGCGCCAGCGGATGGCGGCCCAGCGTCAGTCCCTGCGCGCGGTAGTCGCTGACGATGGTGGCGCCTTCGGTCGGCGTGGACAATTGCGGCAAGTCTTCTTGCGGCGTGGTGGCGCGCAGCAAGTCACGGTCGGGCACGGCGCCGGCCGCCTGCCACAAAGCTTCGTGGCGGTTGCCGGCCAGCACCTGCAGCGCATTGCCGCCGGCCAGGATCTGCAGGTCGTGGCGATCGAGTCCGGCCCGCCGCGCCAGGTCGGCCACGTCACGAAACGCGGCGATGGCGCGCGCCTCCTCGATGCGCTGGGCAGACTCGGCGCGCATGCTGAACAGCGTATTGAAACCGAGCCGCACGGCCGGCGCGGCGAAGTCGCCTTCCAGCGCCGCTTCCCAGCCACTGACGGCCACATCCACCGGAAGCACCGGCACGCCATGGCGGCGCGCATCCTGCACCAGTTGCGAGGGGCTGTAAAACCCCATCGGCTGGCTGTTGAGCAAGGCGCACAAAAAGGCGGCCGGTTCGTGGCATTTCAGCCAGGAACTGGCATACGTCAGCAGCGCAAAACTGGCCGCATGCGACTCGGGAAAACCATATTCGCCAAAGCCTTCGATCTGGCTGAAGATGGCGTCGGCAAACTCCTTTTCATAGCCGTTGTCGACCATGGCGTCGACGATGCGGTCGTGGTAATTGTTCATGCCGCCCTTGCGCTTCCAGGCCGCCATGGCGCGCCGCAGCTGGTCGGCTTCACCGGGCGTGAAATCGGCGGCAATGATCGCCACCTGCATCACCTGCTCCTGGAAAATCGGGATGCCCAGCGTACGTCCCAGCGCTTTTTCCAGGCCCCTGGGATAAGTCACGGCTTCCTTCTGCTGGCGCCGCTGCAAATATGGATGGACCATGCCGCCCTGGATCGGGCCGGGCCGCACCAGCGCCACTTCGATCACCAGGTCGTAGAACTCGCGTGGACGCAGGCGCGGCAGCATGCTCATCTGCGCGCGCGATTCGATCTGGAACACGCCGATGGTGTCGGCTTCGCAGATCATGTCATACGTCGCCTTGTCTTCGGCGGGCACATCCTGCATCACGAACGGCTCGCCCCGGCGCAGGCTGACCAGCTCGAAAGCGCGCCGCAGCGCCGACAGCATGCCCAGCGCCAGCACGTCGACCTTCATCAGGCCCAGTTCCTCCAGGTCGTCCTTGTCCCATTCGATCACGCTGCGGTCAAGCATGGTGGCGTTCTCGATCGGCACCAGGCGCGACAGCTTGCCCTGCGCGATCACGAAGCCGCCCGGATGCTGCGACAGGTGGCGCGGAAAGCCCAGCAGCTGCTGCGCCAGCGTGGCCCACTGGCGCGACAGCGGCGCGTCCGGGTCGAGCCCGCTTTCGGCCAGGCGGTTCAGCAGGTCGCGCTTGCTGTCGAACCAGCGGTGCGCCTTGCTGACCTTGTCGACAATGGCCAGGTCCACGCCCAGCGCGCGGCCGCTGTCGCGCAAGGCGCTCTTCGGACGGTAGCAGATCACCACGGCTGCCAGCGCGGCACGCCGCCGGCCATATTTGGCGTAGATATACTGAATCACTTCCTCGCGCCGCTGGTGCTCGAAATCGACATCGATATCGGGCGGCTCGTTGCGCTCGCGCGACATGAAACGCTCGACCAGGCTGTTGCCGCGCGCCGGATCGACCTCGGTAATGTAGAGGCAATAGCAGACGGCCGAATTGGCGGCCGAGCCCCGGCCCTGGCACAAGATATTTTGCGAGCGGGCAAAGCGCACGATGTCGTACACGGTCAGAAAATACGGTTCGTATTCCAGGTCGGCGATCAGCTCCAGCTCGTGCTCGATCTGCTGCTGCACATTGGCCGGTATGCCCAGCGGAAAACGCGTGCGCGCGCCGTGATAGGTTTCTTCGCGCAGATAGCTGGCCGGCGTCTGGCCGGGCGGCACCAGCTCATCGGGATATTCATAGCGCAGGCTGTCGAGATTGAAGGTGCACCTGCCGGCGATGCGCACGGTTTCCGCCAGCGCGTGGGGCGGATAGACATTGGCCAGGCGCAGGCGCGTGCGCAGGTGCTGCTCCGCGTTCTGCGCCAGCGCATAGCCGCACTCGGCCACCGGCTTGCCGACGCGCACGGCGCACAGGGTGTCGAGCAAGGGCTTGCGCGAGCGCACATGCATGCAGACATGGCCGACCGCCGCCACCGGCAAGCCCAGCGCCTGCGCCGCCACATGCACGGCGATGCGGTGCGCATCGTCCTGCGCGCGCAGCAGCAGGTTCAGGCCGATCCAGTTGCGCGGCTTTTTCTCGCCGCCCTCCTCGTCCGCTTCCATGGCAAACGTGGACTGCATCCATGCGCCCTGCGCGCGCAAGGCGTCCGGTTCGGCCGGATAAGCGGGCAGCAAGATCATCAGGCAGCCCGGCAAACCTTTCAGGTGCGCAAACTCGGGCGACGGCGCCGTAAAGTCCCCGGGCGTGAGCAGATAGCGGCCCTTGGCCGCGCGCGTGCGCGCCATCGTGATCAGCTCGGACAGATTGCCGTAGCCCTCCCGGTTTTTCGCCAGCGCCAGCAGCGACCAGGCGGGGCTGCCATCGGCATGCGTGAGATGAAAATGCGCGCCGATAAGCAGAGGGAAATTGGCCCGCCTGGCCACGCCGTGCGCACGCACCACGCCAGCCAGCGAGCACTCGTCGGTAATCGCCAGCGCCCGGTAGCCGAGTTCGACGGCGCGCGCCACCAGCTCCTGCGCATGCGAGGCGCCGTGCAGGAAGCTGAAGTTGGTCAGGCAGAACAACTCTGCATAGTCGGGCAGGCCGGCAAGCGCCATGATGTACCTCAATACTGTATATAAACACAGTAATTATACTCAAGTCAAAACTGGCCACTCGGTTATGCTTGTGCTTCCTCTTTAGTTTCCCTTGCATAAGCAGAGCCATGACCATCCATCTCCTGAAATGTTTCGGCGCCGCGCCCGGTGGCGGCAACCCGGCGCTGGTGGTCGAACACGACGCCGGCACGGAAACACAGCGCCAGCAATTTGCGCAGGAGCGCAAAATCAGCGCCTGCGTGTTTATCGACCACCAACCCGATGGCGCCATCGTGCTCGACTATTTTTATCCGCACACGCGCAGCCCGCTGTGCCTGCATGCGACGCTGGCCGCGGCGCATGTGCTGCTCACAAAGCCCGGCGCACCGGCCAGCCTGACGGTGCGCACGGCCATGCGCGGCCAAGCGCTGCTGCTGGGGCGGCGCAGCACGGATCTGTTTGTCGGCCTGGCGCCACAGGTGCCGCCGCCGGTGGCGCTGGAACGCCATGTGCCATCCGAACTGATGGGCCAGCACATGCAGCTGGTGTCGCCGCCGGTGATCGCTTCCGTCGGCAGCCCCAAGCTGCTGCTGGAAGTGGCCGACAGCACCACCCTGCGCGCGCTGCGGCCGAATCTGGAACTGATCGCCGACTGGGGCCGGCTGCATGGCGTCAATGGCTGCTATGTGTATTGCAAGCTGGGCGATGGACACTATGAAGGGCGCAACTTCAACCACCTCGATCCGGCGCTGGAAGACAGCGCCACCGGCGTGGCGGCTGGCGCGCTGGCACATCACTTGCAACAGTCGCTGAGCCTGTCGCAAGGATACGTGACGGAGCAGCCTTGCCTGATCCGGGTACGGCATGAAACAGGCCAGATCTGGGTGGGCGGAATGGTGCAAAGCAGCACCTGAACGGGGCAGCATGCACCATGGCAATGCAAGCCATTACAGGGCCATGGCAAGATGTACCAGGAAACAACAGTTACGCTTTATTTGTAATAAGAAAATACGGTATTGCTGGCAGATAGTGAAAAATTCACACTAGAATCAGGTGACAAAATCACTTGGAGATACCCGCGTGCCGACCCTGACTACCCTGCGTAAAGCCGTTCTCATCAGCCTGTATGGCAGCGCCGCCCTCGGCGTTTTCGCTGCGCCCGCCATGGCGCAAACCAGCGATGCCGGCAGCACAGCCGACGCGGGCGCCGTGCAAACGGTCAGCGTGGTCGGTTCGCGCCGCGTCAGCGCCAGTTCCTCCACCGACACCATGGTGCCGGTCGACATCATCCCGATGACCAAGGTAGCGGAGCAAGGCGGCCAGTTCGACCTGGGGCAGTCGCTGCAGTATATTTCGCCGTCGTTCAACTCGACGCGCCAGACCGGCGCCGATGGCGCCGACCTGGTCGACTCGGCCGCCCTGCGCGGCCTGGGTTCGGACCAGACGCTGGTGCTGGTCAACGGCAAGCGCCGCCACACCACCGCGCTGGTCAACCTGTTCGGCGCGCGCAACCGCGGCAACACCGGCACCGACATGAATGCGATTCCGCTGCTGGCGATCAAGAACGTGCAGGTACTGCGCGATGGCGCGGCCGCCCAGTACGGCTCGGACGCGATTGCCGGCGTGATCGATATCGAATTGAAGAAAAGCCTGGGCTGCGAAGCGGTGGCCGGCTACAGCCAGTATTCGGAAGGCGACGGCAAGAACTACACCACTTCGGCCTATTGCGGCATCGCGCTGGGCGACAAGGGCACCATCGCGATCACCGGCGAATACCTGGACCGTGGCCGCTCGAACCGCGCCGAGGCCGACAGCATGCGCATCATCGGCGACACCAAATCGGAAAACAAGACGCTGTACGTGAATGGCGACTACGCCACCAGCGCCACCAGCAAGCTGTACTTCACGGCCGGCGCGCAGACGCGTGACGCATCGAGCGCCGCGTTTGGCCGCGGCGGCATCGGCAGCGACGATATCCCATCGCGCAATTCGGCCGCCATGTACCCGAACGGCTTCGTGCCTTTCATCAACGGCAAGATCGACGACCAGTACGCCACCCTCGGCCACCGCGGCCAGATCGGCGAATGGAATGCGGATTTCTCGCAGACCTATGGCTACAACAAGATGCGCTACGACATCAGCAACACGCTGAACGCCTCGATCGCCAACCTCGACTTGCTGAACGGCGGCCAGGGCATCAGCCCGAGCCGCTTTGACGCGGGCGGCTTCTCGTTCCAGCAGCTGACCACCAATGCCGACTTCAGCCGCTACTACGACACCGTGCTGCGCGGCATGAACGTCGCCTTCGGCGCCGAATACCGCAGCGAGGAATACAAGATCGTGGCCGGCGAACCCGGTTCCTACAGCGACGCCGACGGCGTCGGCGTGGGCGGCAATGCGGGCAGCCAGGGCTTCCCCGGCTTCCAGCCCGGTGACGCCACCAAGGCCAAGCGCCACAGCATCGCCGCCTATGGCGACGTGGAACTGGACATCACCGAGCGCCTGAAAACCCAGGGCGCCGTGCGCTACGAGAAATTCAGCGACTTCGGCTCCACCGTCACCGGCAAGCTGGCCGCCAGCTACAAGGCCGCGCAAGATGTCCTGCTGCGCGGTTCGGCCAGCACCGGCTTCCGCGCGCCGTCGCTGCAGCAGGTGTATTTCTCGTCGACCTTTACCGACTTTATCGGCGGCGTGCCGACCGACGTGGTGCTGGCGCCAAACGGCGGCGCGGTCGCCAATGCGGCCGGCATCCCGAAACTGAAGGAAGAAAAATCCACCAGTTTTACCCTGGGCGCCACCTGGACGCCGACCCAAGCCGTGTCCGTCACGGCCGACCTGTACAACATCAAGATCAAGGACCGCATCGTGCTGTCGGGCCGCTTCAACGCCGACAACTACCCGGACCTGGCCGCGCGCCTGTCGCTGCTGGGCGTGGGCGAAGCGCAGTTCTTCGTCAACTCGATCGACACGCGCACGCGCGGCCTGGACCTGACCGCTTCGCACAAGGGCGAGCTGTTCAGCAACCGCCTGAACACCTTCCTGGCGCTGAACCTGAGCAAAACGGAAGTCACCAAAGTCAAGACGCCAGCGTCCCTGGCTGGCTTTGAAGACGTGCTGCTGTCCGAACGCGAACGCCTGTTCATTGAGCAGGGCGGCCCCCGTTCGAAAGCCACGCTGGGTTTTGACTACCTGACCGGCAAGCTCGAATCGAACCTGCGCGTGATCCACTTCGGTCCGCAAACCCTGGGCACCTTCAGCGGCACCGCCGAAGGCGTGCCGAACGCGCGCTACAAGGCCAAGACCTCGGCCGACCTGAGCTTTACCTACAGCATCACCAAAAACACCAAGCTGACTTTTGGCGGCAACAACATCTTCAACGTCAAGCCTACCACGCAGAACGCCGACGAGACCGACAACGGCTTCAAATACGACAGCGTGCAGTTCGGCCTGAATGGCGCGTCCTACTTCGGACGGCTGTGGGTGAAGTTCTGACCTGAGCGGGTCTTCTGAAAACGACAGCGGCTGCGCCAGGATGGGCAGCCGCTGTCGTTGGTGGCGCCCTCATTATTCCGGTATCAATTGACAAGTTGCCTGCCCACAACGAAATCAGGCTGAAAATTGCTTTTTAGAATTTTTCATGGGACACTGGATTCAGCAATTAAAATCGAAATAACCGAACCATTTATTTCGTCATTCCCCGCACCCAGCCCCGTGCCCACGATAGCGCACCCTGTTGACCCGCCTGCCCCGGTGGCCGGCTCAGCCTGCGCCATCAGCGGCCCCCCGCCTTCGACATTGCAGTGCCTGACCCGATCGATAGCCCCATGACGCCCATCGACTTCCATTTCGTGTGTCCGTGACGTCCTGAACCAACGACGTATATGGACCATAGGTAGCTAATCATTCCAAAGGAATGTCATGAAAAACTTATCCGTACGCACCCAGCTTGCTGCTGCCTTCGGTGCCATCACATTGCTGCTGGCAGGGATCGCTGTCATTGCCATCATCAGCATGTCGCATCAGTCAGCAACTTTTGAAGATTATGTGCATGGCGTGCGCGCACGGTCCGAAGCGGCCCATATCGTGCGCGAAGCGGTCGGAATGCGCGCCGTGGCAGCAAGGAATCTGGTTCTGGTGACTACCCCGGCCGACCGTGATGCGGAGAAGAAGATTGTCTTCCAGGCCCAGGAAGACGTGGTGTCCAATCTGCGCACGCTGAAAGAGCTGGCCCGCGATGCCTCCGTGTCGGACGATGCGCGCCGCATGATCGCCAAGATCGACAGCATCGAGAAACAATATTCACCCGTGGCGCTGGCGATTGTGGACCTGGCCCTTCAAGGCAGGAAAGAGGAAGCGACCGTCAGGATCAACCAGGAGTGCCGCCCCTTGCTGGCGGCCCTGGTTGCCGCCTCCAATGACTATGCGCAATTTACGACCCGGCACTCGCTGCAACTGATCGAGCAAGCGGAAGACAAGTTCACGGCAGCCAGAAACCAGCTGATTCTCCTCAGCGTGCTCGCGACCGCGCTGGCGATTGCGGCCGGCCTCCTGATCTCGACGCGCCTCCTGAAGGCATTGGGAGAGGAACCCGTCGCTTTATGCGATGCCGTGACCAGGGTGGCCAGTGGCGACCTGACCGGCGAACTGCATGTCAGGCCAGGCGACAGCAGCAGCGTATTGGCTGCGGTACAGCGCATGCAATTGTCGCTGGTGCAGGTAGTGTCCTCGGTTCGCCAGGATTCGGAACTGGTGTCCACCGCCGCAGCGGAAATTTCGATTGGCAATAACGACTTGTCGAACAGGACTGAGCAACAAGCCAGTGCGCTGGAAGAAACCGCTTCCTCGATGGAGGAATTGACGTCGACAGTCAAACAAAACGCCGAGAATGCCCGCCAGGCCAATGTCCTGGCCATCACCGCATCGGACGTGGCGACCAAGGGAGGCGCGGTGGTTTCCCAGGTGGTCGGCACGATGGAGTCGATCAGCGAAGCGTCGCGCCAGATCGTCGACATCATCAGCGTGATCGATGGCATCGCTTTTCAAACCAATATTCTCGCGCTCAATGCCGCGGTGGAAGCGGCCAGGGCCGGTGAGCAGGGGCGCGGATTTGCCGTGGTCGCGTCCGAGGTACGCAGCCTTGCGCAGCGCAGCGCCACCGCCGCCAAGGAAATCAAGGTATTGATCGACAATTCGGTGGAACGGGTGGACCTGGGCACCAGATTCGCCAATGAAGCGGGCGCCACCATGTCCGAGGTGGTCAGCAGCGTGACGCGGGTGACCGATGTGATCGCCGAGATCGTCAGCGCCAGCCAGGAGCAGTCGACGGGAATCGAACAAATCAATCATGCCGTCAGTGCAATGGACAATGTCACTCAGCAAAACGCCTCGCTGGTCGAGGAAGCGGCCGCAGCAGCTGAATCGCTGCGCGTTCAAGCCGACAATCTCGTCAGCACCGTGAGCGTCTTCCAGATCCCGGCAGACGGCGCCCGCCCCGCCGCGCGGCCCACGCTGAGCAATGCCGCCAAGGTGGGCGCTGTGGCCAAGGTGCCCGCACGCGCATTGCCCGCAAAGCGTGCGCCCGTGTCGAATGTCATGCCCTTGTCGCAGGCAAAAACACGCAAGGCAGCGGCTGGCGCGGGTGACTGGGAAGAGTTTTAAGCTCTGCGCATCCTCATTGCCTGCAACCGCATGCCCATTCAGCCCCCGGCAGCCGCCAATACCGCAATTTCGCGCTGCATGTTCTCGATCGCCCGCTCGTTATACTGGTTGGCAAAATATGCATCGCCAAACAATTGCCCGGCCTGCGCTTTGGCGCTCAAATGCTGCAGGGCCAGGCCTCGCTGCGTATTGAAGTGGGCCGGTTCGACATGCGCGTATTCGCGCCCTATCGCCTGGGTATAGGCCTGGTAGACTTCCTCGTCCTGGCCCAGGATGGCCAGGTCGGCGCCCAGCATGACTTCCTTCAGTGCATGTGCGATCGCCGGGCCCTGGAAGTGGTCGGTGGCGCGGATCAGCTGCGCCACGTCCTGGTTGTCGCCGGCATCGAGGCCGCTGCCCAGCCACAGCTGGGCGCTGGCCTCTTCGCTCGAGTACAGCGCGTCTTCGTCGTGGCTGTAGACGGCGTCGTGGAACCAGAATGCCTTTTTCACCAGCGCGCTGTCGTGTGGCGACGCGCAGGTGTTGTCGGCCCAGACGCGGATTTCCGACAGGCCGTGCACCAGGTGGTCGAGGTTGTGATAGTGGCGGTCCGCGCCGCCATACGCGTCGGGTCCGGTCAGGTGCTCGAACCAGCGGTCGAACAGCGCGATCTGCTCGCCTGATGCGGCCGCATACTTCCACAGCGCTTCCCACTCCTTGCGCAGGCAATCGAGTATCCAGGCGTGATAGGCGGGGCCGGGGACGAATTTTTTCATGGTCCAGTTCCAGCCGACCGGGCCTTCCAGCGCTTTCACGAAGCTGGAACTGACGGAGCCGAGGTCGCGCGGCGGCATCACGAAAATGGTTTTCGCGCCCTGCAGCACATCGACATTGGTTTGCTGGATCAGGTTTTCGTAGTCGAAATCGGCGGTGGTGCGGATGCCGCGGATCAGGTAGTCGCAGCCATGCTTTTTCGCCGCGCGCGCCGTGTAGTCGCCCTTGACGATCACCACCTGCACATTGTCCCAGCCGCACTCGCGCGCACTCTGCTCGATGATGCGCTTGCGGTCTTCGGCGGGAAACTGCGGCTTCTTGGCGGGGTTTTGCGACAGGAACACGATCACCTCGTCGGCCAGCGAACGGGCTTCGCCGATCACCCACATATGGCCGTTGGTAATGGGGTCGAGGGTGCCTGAAAAACCGATCTTCTGCATGCTGCGCTCCGTTCATTGATGTACTTATTGGGCAGACAATATAGGCCTGCGCCGCGCACGTCAATGCAGCATGCCAAAGATCGGTATCAATTCGCTACTTTTTCAGCGGCAGCGGAAACTCCACCCGCACGCACAGGCCGCCCAGGCGCTCGGACTGGTCCAGCACCAGGCGCGCGCCATGGCGCTCGGCAATCGCCTTGATAATGGCCAGGCCCAGGCCGCTGCCGTTGGCGTCGGTGCCGGGCACGCGGTAGAAGCGGCTGAACACGCGTTCGCGTTCTTCCTCGGGAATGCCGGGGCCGCTGTCTTCCACCGACAGGGTCACGCCGACCGGCGTCGAACGCAGGTCGATATCGACCGTGCCGCCCGATGGGGTGTACTTGATGGCGTTGTCGACCAGGTTGCGCAGCAAAATATTCAGCGCGTCGGCCTGCCCTGCCGCCTTCGCTTCGTCCATATGATGCAGGCCCAGGTCGATCTTGCGCGCCTGTGCCACGCCGGCCATGTCGCCCAGCGCGCGCTTGACGACATCGGTCAGGTCCACCAGCTGCAGCTGGTCGCCGCTGGCGGCACTGGCCTCCTGGCGCGCCAGCACCAGCAGCTGCTCGACCAGCCGCGTGGCCCGCTCGATGCCGGCGCTGACGCGGGAAATCGCCAAGCTGCGTTTTTCTTCCGACTCGGCCCGCTCCAGGCTCAGCACCTGCAATTTGAGTGCTGCCAGCGGCGTGCGCAATTCATGTGCCGCGTCGGCCACGAAATGCTGCTGCGCGTCGAACGCGGTCTTCACGCGCCCGAACAGCAGATTGAGTTCATGCACAAGGGGGCGCACTTCGTCGGGCAGGCCCGATTCCGATACGGGCGAGAGATCGTCGGCCTGGCGCGCCGCCACCTGCTTGCGCACGCGCGAGACGGGCGCCAGCGAACCGCTGACCACCCACCACACCACCAGCATCAGGATCGGCGCCATCAGCGCGATCGGGCCGACCGTGCGCAGCGCCAGGCTGCCGGCCATGCGTTTGCGCACCGCCATGTCCTGCGCGATCTGCACGGTCTGGGAACTGGTCTGCACGGAGAAGATGCGGTAGGTGGTGCCGTTGGCCTTGACGTTGGAAAAGCCCAGCACGGCGCGCTGCGGCAGCTCGGCGCGCGTGATCGAACGGAACACCTGCACCCCGTCCGGCGTCCACACCTGCACCACCATGTCGTTGTTGGCCGGATCGGCCGGCAGCGCCTGCGCGTGGTTGGCCAGCGGCGCGCCCGAGCGCAGCGACAGCGCCATCTGCTGCATGTGGTAGTCGAAGATCTGGTCGGCGTCGTACAGCGCGCTGCGGTAGGCAATCGACGCCTGCGCCAGCGCGGCCATGATGATGGCGGCCAGCAGGAACCACAGCAGGCGGCCGCGCAGCGAGTGCGTTACCGTCACCTTCATTCTCATGCCTTGGGCACCATGTAGCCCAGACCCCGCACGTTCTGGATCAATTCGCTGCCCAGCTTCTTGCGCAGGCCGTGGATATACACTTCGACCGCATTGCTGTTGACCTCATCCTTCCAGCTGTACAGCTTTTCTTCCAGCTGGGCGCGCGACAGCACGATGCCGGGCCGCGCGATCAAGGCTTCCAGTACCGCCCATTCGCGCGCCGACAGGTTGACCGGATGGCCATCGGCGATTACCTCGCGCGTCAGCGGATTGATCGACACGCCCTGGTGTTCGAACACCGGTTCCGGACGGCCCGAGGCGCGCCGCAGCAAGGCGCGGATGCGCGCCAGCAGTTCGTCGAGGTCGTACGGCTTCAACACATAATCGTCGGCGCCGGCGTCCAGGCCCGCGATGCGCTGCTCGATGGCGTCGCGCGCGGTGGCCACCAGCACGGGGGTGTCGAGCTTGCGCAGGCGCATCGAGCGCAGCACTTCCAGGCCATCCTTGCGCGGCAGGCCCAGGTCCAGCAGCACCAGGTCGTAGGTCTGCGTCTGCAGGGCCGTATCGGCCATGTCGCCATCCTTGACCCAGTCCACCGCGTAATGCTCGGCGCGCAGCAGGTCGAGCACTACCTCGCCGATCATGGTGTCGTCTTCTACCAGCAGTAAGCGCATGCTTGTCTCTCTGTTTCGTTATGCTTGCTTTCACCCCAAAAGATGAAAGGCTGGGGTCGGACGGGGACGCCAAGTCCCTGAGGGTCCGACCCCGGTATTTGCAATTGGGTTTGGCCAGATGCTTAGCCCAAACGCACAGGAATAAAAATCTTGTCCGGTCCGCGCTGTATCAGCAGGGCGACCGACTTGGCCGACTTGTCGACCACGTCGCGCACCTGCTCGACGCTATTGACGGGGTGGCCGTTGACCGACAATAACACGTCGCCCGGCTGCACTCCGGCGTTGGCCGCCGCGCCGCCCGCGTCTTCCACCAGCAGGCCCGCGCTGATGCCCGCTTCGCGTTTTTCATCCGATTGTAACGGACGCAGCGCCAGGCCCAGTTTCACCTTGCCGGCCGCGCCATTATTCGGCGCCGCTTCGGCCACCTTGTCGGCGGCATTGCCCAGGGTGGCCGTGACGGTGACGATCTTGCCTTCGCGCCAGACGTCCATATTGATCTTGTCACCCGGCAGCGCGATGCCGACCATGGCCGGCAAGTCGCCCGAGGCGATAATGCGCTCGCCATTCATCTTGCGGATCACGTCGCCCGACTTCAACCCCGCCTTGTCGGCCGGGCTGCCACGTTCCACGTTCGCCACCAGCGCGCCTTCCGGCGTGGCCAGCTTGAACGAGTCGGCAAAGCCCTGGTTGACTTCCTGCACCGTCACGCCCAGCTTGGCGTGGCTGGCCTTGCCGGTGGCGACGATCTGGTCCTTGATGCGGCCGGCCAGGTCGATCGGAATTGCGAACGACAGGCCCTGGAAGCCGCCCGTCTGGCTGTAGATCTGCGAATTGATGCCGACCACTTCACCGCGCGTATTGAACAGCGGACCGCCCGAGTTGCCGGGGTTGACCGCCACATCGGTCTGGATGAAGGGCACGTTGCTGTCGTCCGGCAAGGAGCGGCCCTTGGCGCTGACCACGCCGGCCGTCACCGTGCTGTCGAAACCGTACGGCGAGCCGATGGCCAGCACCCACTCGCCCACTTTCAGGTCGTTCGAGTGGCCGAGCGGCACCACCGGCAGGTTGTTGGCGTCGATTTTCAGCACCGCGATATCGGTCTTCGGATCGGAGCCGAGCACCTTGGCGCGGAACTCGCGGCGGTCGTTCAGCTTGACGGTCACTTCGCGCGCATCGCGCACCACGTGGGCGTTGGTCATGATGATGCCGTCGGGACTGACGATAAAGCCGGAACCGAGACCGTGGGTTGGCACATCGCGGCCGCCGCGCTGGCCGCCTTGCGGACCCTGGAAGCGGCGGAAAAATTCGAGGAAAGGATCATTGCCGAAATCGTCGGCGCCGGCCTGGCCGGACGTATCGAGCGCCACCTTGGTGCTGCCGGTCACGCTGATATTGACGACGGCCGGGCTGTTGCGCGCGGCGATCTGGCTGAAGTCGGGCAAGGCCACCAGCGGCGCGCCGGCAGCGGCAGGCGCTGCGGCGGCGGCCACCGGGGCGGCGGCCGGTGCGCCATTGGCGCCGGCATTATTCTGATGCACCATCATGGCGCCACCGGCGCCGAGCACACCGATCGCGGCCAGCGCGGCTACGGTGCGTTTGATTTTCAGTGATGGGCTGACTGCTTGATGTTCCATGGATTGCTCCTCATTCAATGAGACTTTGATGTATGCAATAGTGGGCCACCAGACTTAGGCGCTGCTTAACATTTTTCCATTAAGAAACAAGCGTTACCCCATTTAAGCATCGTCTAATTGTGTGTTTCCGGGGAGTCCGGACGTGACACTGGCCGGATCGACCGGCCAGTATTTTACTGCATCAGAAGGAGGGAGAATCCTTCTGCCCTTTCAGTTCGGCTGAAGGCTGGACTGAAGGATCAGGCTGCCTGGCGCTGTTCCAGTGCGCTGACGTTGCCATCAACCACGGTGCCGACCACGTCGCCGCTGCCGGCGCCGATTTCGATCTTGCGCGGTTTCAGCGCTTCCGGCACTTCACGCACCAGCTCGATCGTCAGCATGCCGTTTTCAAACGTGGCGCCCGTGACCTTCACATGGTTGGCCAGCTGGAAGCGCTGTTCGAAATCGCGCGCTGCGATGCCGCGGTGCAGGAAGGTGCGCTCGACGCCATCTTTCTGCTTGCGGCCGGTGACGTGCAGCGAGTCGCGTTCGGTGATGATGTCGATTTCGGCACGGTTGAAGCCAGCCAGCGCCATCACGATGCGGTACTTGTCTTCCGACACCAGTTCGATGTTGTACGGTGGGTAGCTCGGCTGCGCATCGGCGCGCTGATCGTTGAGCAACTGGGCCAGGCGGTCAAAGCCGATGGCGGAACGATACAGGGGAGCAAGGTCAAATGTACGCATGATAAATATCCTTTTCAAGTTAAGCGATAAGAGGAGCGGACCTCACGATGAGCATCCGCTTGCTATCCAATCTAAGGACGATCAAGAGGCCTTCAAGGCCTTGAAAAACACGATTTTTGCCCCAGTCGGCAAAAAAAATGTAACAAAATTGTTTCAGGAATCAGGCGTCCGCATGCAAGGCAAAGATCAGTGCGGTGCGGTTGCTCACGCCCAGCTTCTGGTAAATCATGTGCAGCTGATTGCGCACCGTGGCCGGCGATTTGTCGAGCGAACGGGCGATCAGTTTGTAGGGCGTGCCCTGCATGGCCATGGCGGCCACCGCCCGTTCCGCAGGTGTCAGGCGCTGCATGGCGCCGCTGCCGCCAGCTTGCAAGCTCGTGCCGTGCTGTCTCATGGTCGATAGATCCTTGTCATTGGCGGGACCGCGCACGCGGTCCTTCACTGTCTTGTTCGTCGGGCGGTGCGATCCGGTTCAATCTTTTTGCACATTTTTTTTGGCCCGCATCCACCGGCAGGCATTCAGGCAATGTTTCTTCGGTGCTATATAATCGCCAACGGCCTGCCTGCCCTGACCACCCTGACCACTCCATGAGCGCATTGCCCGTCAATCCCGCCGAACTGCTCGCCGCCATGGCGTCGGGCGACCAGCGCGCGCTCGATGCGCTGTACCGCGCCTGGTCGCCGCGCGTGCGCGTGTTTGCGCGGCTGCAACTGGCCGGCTGTGGACTCGATGCGCATGCGATTGCCGACGAAGTGACGGTGGACGTCTTCCACGATGTATGGCGCGCGCCGATGCGCTACGACGGCCGGGTCGCCTTTGGCACCTGGCTGCTGACGCTGGCGCGCAACAAGGCCATCGACCAGATCCGCCGCCACGGCAAGCGCCAGGCGCGCGAAGACTCGATCGACCGCGATGGCCATGAGCAGGCGCAGCTCGACGAATCCGATCACGATCCGGGGCCGCAGGCGCGGCACGAAGGCGCGCAGCGGCGCCACGGCATCCTTGACTGCCTGCGGCGGCTGCGCAATCCGCTGCAGCGCGAAAGCCTGACCCTGTGGGCCATCGACGACCTGTCGGTGGCCGATATCGCGCAGATCCAGCAGGCGCCGGCCGGCACCGTCAAGACGCGCCTGTTCCATGGCCGCCTCAATTTGCGCCAGTGCCTGGAGCGCTGGCTGGTACAGGAAGGGCAGGCATGACCGAACCCATCGACCAGAAGGACCAGCAATTGCGCGAAATGCTGCGCGCCGCGCTCGATGCGGAAGCGGCCGCCATGTCGCCCGATGCGGGCCTGGCACAACTGCACCGGCGCCTGCGGCGCCCGGCCTGGTGGCGCCGCATCAGATGGCCATCCCTGCCCTCGCTGGCGCCCTTGACGATCACGGCGCTGGCCAGCCTGTGCCTGGTGCAAGGATGGCTGCTGTGGCAGCCGCGCGACCCTGCCGACCAGCTGCAGTGGCGCAGCCTGCCCGGCATGGAAGCGCCAGCTGCCGCCTCGCTGCGGGCCCGCTTTGCGCCCGGCGCCACCGTCGCGCAAATGAATGCCGCACTGGCGCAGGCCGGCGCCACCATCGTGGCCGGCCCGCTGGCCGACGGCAGCTATCTGCTCGACGCGCTTGACCCGCAGGCGGCGCTGCGCAGCCTGCAGACGGGCGGCATCACGGTGGAAGCCGCAACCACGCCGTCCCATCCATGAAGCGCAGGCTGTGCTGGCTGATCGTGTGCAGCCTGGTTACGGGCACGGCGCTGGCCGGCGAACGCCATGCGCTGCTGATCGGCGTGGGCGACCTGCCGGCACTGCCACGCACCGCCTGGCTGGCCGGCCCCAGGCTCGACGTGGCCGCCATGCAGGGCGCGCTGCGCCAGCAAGGCTTTGCGCCCGGCCATATCACCCGCCTGGCCGATGGCGGCGCGGGCGGCACTGAACCGACGCGCGCAGCCATCCTGGCGCAACTGGCGCAGCTGGAAAAAACCCTGGGCAAAGACGACGTGCTGCTGCTGTACTGGTCCGGCCACAGCGTGCTGGCGCCCGGCTATCCGGGCGACGCCACCGCGCCGGGCCAGCGCACGCGGCTGCTGACGCGCGACAGCCGCATCGATGCAGGCGGCCGGCTCGCAGGCGGCATCGCCAGCGCCGAACTGGGGCGCGCCATCGATGCGCTGTCCGCGCGCCAGGTGCAGGTGGTGGCCGTGTTCGACACTTGCCATGCGGCGGCCGGCACGCGCGCCGGCGACGACCTGGTCTGGCGCGGACTGGCTGCGGCCGACCTTGGCTGGCGCCAGCGCGCCGCCAGCGACACGGGGACGGAAGCGGCGCGTGCGCGGCCCCGCTTTGTCGGCTTTTTTGCCGCCGAAGCGCAGCAGCGCACGCCCGAGTCGCGCAGCGTGCCAGCGCCGGGCCAGGCGGCCGGACTGTTTACGCGCGCCGTGATCGCCGCCCTGCAAACGCAGCCGGCCACCTATGCCGTCTGGGCCGGCAGCGCCAGCGCGCAGTACCGCGCGGCGCTGCAGTCCTACCAGCTGCCGCGCTCGGCCTGGCCGTCGCCCGTGTATGCCGGCCTGCTCGACGCGTCGCTATGGCGCGCAGGCGACGGCGCCCCTGCTTCCCTGTGGCCGGTGCAGCGCGATGCCGATGGCTGGCGGCTGCCGTATGGCCTGCTCGACGGCGTGCGCAGCGGCGACCGCTTCGACGCTGGCGGCGCACGCTGGCGCGCCGGCCAGGCCGGCTGGAACAGCACGCCGCTGGTGCTGGAAGCCGATGGCGGGCAAACCCTGCCCGATACCAGCTGGGGCCATCGCACGCCAGCCAGGCAGGCGTCGGGCAAGGCAGGCATCAACGACGTGCTGGCGCTGCCGCCGGCGGCAGGCCCGGCGCTGCTCGATGCGCGCATCGAACTGACCCTGCCGGGCAAGGCGCCGCGCGAGCTGCCGCTGGCCGATGGCGACCTTGGCATCCTGCCGGCCGGCACGCGCCTGCGCATCAGCGTGGAAAACCGCGGCGCCGGCTCGGTCGACCTCGGTATTGCGCACCTGCCGCAGGATGGCGCCGCCACGCCCATCTATCCGGCGCTGGCCGGCGACAGCAACCGCATGCCGCCCGCCATCGGCAATGGCATCAGCCGCTTCGAGCGCAGCTTTGTCGTCAGCGGCCCGCGCTATGGCGTCGAGTGGCTGGCGCTGGTGGCCGCGCCGGCCGGCCATGGCGCGCCGCCGCGCCGTTTCGCCATCCTCGACACCGTGCCGACCGCGACGCGTGGCGCATCGGTCGCGGTGCCGTTTGATGTCGCCGGACAGGCCCAGCTCGCGCGCGTGTCGTGGAAGTCCGTGCCATGAAGCGCTGGCTGTTCGTGCTGCTGCTGGCCGCGCCCGTGACCGCGATGGCGGCGGACAGCTGCCAGGCCACCGTCGCGCCGTGGCTGGCGCAGGCCAACGACGCCAGCGAGGCCGAACAGCCGGCCGTGTCCCTGCCGCTGTTCGAACGGGCCGTCGCCGCCTGCCGCGCGGCGGGCGACCAGGCGGGCCTTGCCACCGGCCTGCTGGGCCTGGGACAGAGCCTGCAGATGCTGCACCGCCATGCGGACAGCGAACAGGCGCTGCTCGAAGGCTGGGCCATCCGCCAGCAGCTCAATGAGCGCGATGGCGATCCGCGGCGGGAAAGCATGTATTACCCGGCCGAACTGATGTACCTGTACCGCCAATGGAGCCGCTTCGAGCTGGCCTGGCAGTGGGGCGACGTCGCCCTGGCGGCCAAGGCGCGCCTGATCGGCAAGGACACCGTGTCGTATGGCACCAGCCTGTCGAACCTGTCCGGCGTGGCGCTGCAGACCAGGGAGTATGCGCGCGGCCTGCCGTATGCGCAGCAGGCGATGGAGACCTGGGAGCGCACCTCGGGCACCGGCAGCACCGATCACGCCTGGGGCATGCGCGACGTCGGCGTGCTGCTGCTGCGCATGGGCCGCATGCAGGAAGCATACGACTATCTGGAGCGCTGCTACCGCATCCGCCTGGCGGCATTCGGCGAAGACGCCACCGAGACGCAGACCAGCGTCAACGACATGGCCAACTGGCATACCCTGAGCGGCAACGACCGGCAAGCCCTGTCGTTCGCGCAGCGCGCGCTGGCCAGCGCCGTGCGCAAGTCCGGCCCTGAATCGATGCAGGCCAGCGTGGCCCTGAGCCGCCTGGCGGGCATCCATCTGCGCCTCGGCGAAAGCGGCAAGGCGCTGCAGGAAGCCGAAGACGGCCTGCGCATCCGCCGCGCGCTGTTTGGCGACCGCCACGCTTATACCGTCAACGCCTGGCAGGATGTGGCGCAGGCGGCGCTGGCCGACAATCAGCTGGGCCGCGCCGAAGTGGCGGCCAGCGAAGCGCTGCGCCACTGCGGCAGCGTGTATGGCGAGACGGCGCCCGCCTGCGCCGCGCATCAGCTCGCGCAGGGCAATGCGCTGTTCGCGCTGGGGCAGTATCCCGGCGCCCTGGCGGCGGCGCAGGCGGCGGCGCGCCTGGCCACCTCCAGCATGCAGGCGCTGCCCGGCGACGAGGCCGAGGCGCTGCTGCTGGCGGCGCAGGCACAGAGCGCACTGGGCTTGCAGCACGAAGCCGCAGCCGGGCTGGCGGCGCTGGAAGCACGCCTGAGCCTGACACCGCCCGCCTCCGGCGCGCTGCTCGACACGGTGCGCCAGGCGCATCTGCTGGCGCGCGCCGACGTCATTGATTCTGCCGGCCTGCCCGCGCTGGCGCAGGACGCCTCGAACATGGCGCAGCAGCTGGCCGGCGCGCGCGGCGCCTCCCATCCGGCCCATGCGCATGCGCTGCTCGATGCGGCCGCACTGCACGCACGCGCCGGCGAGCTTGCCACGGCGCGTGCACAGGCGGCGCGCGCGCTGGCCATCGCGCTGGCCCATGACAACACGCTGCTCGAAGCGCGCGCCGCCGCGCAACTGGGCGCGCTGGAACCGGACGCCGCCGCCATCTTCCTCGGCAAGCAGGCCGTCAATGCGCTGCAGGCGGCGCGCGCCGGCACGTCCGATTTGCCGGCGCCGCTGCGCCAGGGCTTCGTGCGGCAAAAGCGCGCCGCCTACGGCCAGCTGGCCGACCGCCTGCTCGACCAGCGCCGCATCCACGAAGCGGAAACCGTGCTGGCCATGATCCGCGAAGACGAGTTCCACAGCCTGGTACGGAGCAGTGCAGGCATCGATCCCCGCACCACGCGCCTCGATTACAGCGGCGTGGAAGACGCCTGGCAGCGCCAGTTCGCCACGCGCGGCGCCGCCTTGCGCGAAGGCGCCCGGGCACTGGCGGTGGCGCGCGAGCAGCAGGCGCGCAATGTGCCGCAGGCCGATGCGCAACTGGCTGCCGCCCGGGCATCGATGGACGCACTGCTTGACGGCGCCACCGCGGCGCTGCTGGCGCTGCCATCCACGCCTGCGGCCGCCATCCTGCGCGACGCGCCCGCCGCCAGCGTGCAAGCGGCGCCTTTGAAGCGCGGCACCTTGCACCTCACCTATCTGGTGACCGGCCAGCGCCTGCGCATCGTTGCCCGCCGTGCCGGCAAGGCGGGCAGCCGCATTCACGACGTGGCCATCGACGAGCGCACGCTGGCCCGGCACATTGCCCGGCTGCGCCGCAGCGCGCAGGATCCGGGCAGCGACGCCATGCTCGATGCACAGGCGCTGTATGCACTGCTGATCGCACCGGCGCGCCGTGAGCTGGCCGGCGCCACCTCGCTGTCGCTGTCGCTCGACGGCGTGCTGCGCTACCTGCCGTTCGCCATGCTGCATGACGGGCGCCGCTGGCTGGTCGAGCGGTTGCCGGTCTCGCTGTACGCCAGCACCGGCACGCCGGAACAGGCGAACACGCGGGCACCGTCGATGGCCCTGTTTGGCCAGACGCAAGCCAGCGGCGAGCTGCCGGCCCTGCCCTTCGTGCAGCAGGAATTGCAGGCGGTCGGCGCCATCGAACGCGCGGCGCGCATTCCCAGCCATCTTTATCTCGATGGCGACTTCACGTCCGAAGCGCTGCGCCAGGCGCTGCCGGCCAGCAGCGGCGTGCATATCGCCAGCCATTTCGTGCTGCGCTCGGGCGCCGGCAACGACTCGTATCTGCTGCTCGGCGACGGCCGCAAACTGAGCCTGGCCGAACTGGGCGAAGAGCGCTACCGCTTTGCCGGCCTGGATTTGCTGACGCTGTCGGCCTGCGAGACGGCCGTGCCGGCCGGCACTGACGACACGGGCCGCGAGCTGGCCGGCCTGGCCTGGCTGGCGCGCCAGCGCGGCGCGCGCAATGTGCTGGCCAGCCTGTGGCGCGTGTCGGACCAGTCGACCGCCACGCTGATGCGCGACTTCTACGGCGCGCTGGCGCAGGGCAGGAGCAAGCCGCAGGCCTTGCGCCAGGCGCAGCTGCGGCAGATCCGTGCCGGCCGCAATGGTTCTGCCGGCACCCGGCGCGGTTTGACGCCGCTGGAGCAGGCCACGCCGGTGGCTGGCGGCACGCTCGACCACCCTCGCAGCGATACCCGCAGCCACCCCTTCTACTGGGCAGGTTTTATCCTGCTCGGCTCCTGACCATTTTTATTGTTGATTGACTTATCCATGCCTTTTTCTCCCCGTCCGCTATTGACCCTGCTCTTGACCGTTGCCTGCCACGCGCAAGCGGTGGAACCGATCGTGCTGCATGTCGACGCCAGCAATGTGGCGCAGCAGATTTTCCGCATCCAGTCCACCATTCCCGCCACGCCCGGCAAGCTGACCCTGCTGTACCCGCAATGGATACCGGGCAACCACGGCCCCAGCGGCCCGCTGAACCAGCTGGCCGGCCTGCGCCTGTCGGCCAATGGCCAGCCCCTGGAATGGACGCGCGACCCGGTCAACATGTTTGCGTTTCACGTCACCGTGCCGGCCGGCGCATCGGCCGTGCAAGCGCAGTACCAGTTCCTCTCGCCGGTGGAGCCGAACCAGGGCCGCATTACCATGACCAGCGAAATGCTGGGGGTGCAGTGGCAGGCCATGGCCCTGTACCCGGCCGGGCGCGCCACGCGCGAGATCGCCGTGCAGCCCAACCTGCTGCTGCCGGCCGGCTGGCAGTTCGGCAGCGCGCTCGAAGTGCAGAGCCAGGCGGCAACGGCGGCCGGCCAGCAGGTGACATTCAAGCCGCTGGACCTGGAAACCCTGGTCGATTCGCCCCTGTTCGCCGGCCGCCATTTCAGGCGCATCGACCTCGATCCCGGTGCCGTCAAACCGGTGCACCTGAACCTGGTGGCCGACAGTGCCGACAGCCTGGAAGCGACGCCGGAGCAGATCGCGCCGCACCGCGCGCTGATGCAGCAGGCCTACAAGCTCTTTGGCTCGCGCCACTACCAGCATTACGATTTCCTGCTGGCGCAGAGCGATGAATTCGGCGGCATCGGCCGCGAGCACCAGCAGTCGAGCGAGAACGGCGTCAAGCCCGGCTACTTCAGCGAGTGGGACAAGAATGCACCGGGCCGCGTGCTGCTGCCGCATGAACTGACGCATTCGTGGAACGGCAAGTTCCGCCGCCCGGCCGGTCAGGACACGCAGGACTTCAACACGCCGCTGGAAAACAGCCTGCTGTGGGTCTACGAAGGCCAGACCCAGTACTGGGGCAATGTACTGGCCGCGCGTTCCGGCCTGGTCGATCCGCTGCACATGCGCGACCTGTTCGCCGCCACCGCCGCGCGCTACGACGTGGCGCCGGGACGCAGCTGGCGCGCCATGCAGGACACCACCAACGACCCTGTCATCAACGCCCGCCGCCCGCAGGGCTGGAGCAGCTGGCAGCGCGATGAAGACTATTACATGGAAGGCTCGCTGATCTGGCTCGAAGCCGACACGCTGATCCGCGAGCTGTCCGGCGAGCGCCGCTCGCTCGACGATTTCGCGCGCGCCTTTTTTGGCGTGCAGGATGGCCGTACCACCGCCCTGCCCTACACCTTCGAGGATGTGGTGGCGGCGCTGAATAAAGTGCAAGCATATGACTGGGCCACCTTCTTGCGCAGCCGCGTCGACGGCCACGGCCCCGGCGCGCCGCTGGGCGGCCTGGCCAAAGCCGGCTGGAAACTGGTGTATCGCGACACGCCCACCGCCTTTTTGAAAGCCGACGAAGAACGCAGCAAGAGCACCGATCTGACCTATTCGCTGGGCGTGGTGATCGACAAGGACGGCAAGCTGGGCCGGCTGCTGTGGGACGGCCCCGCCTTCAGGGCCGGCCTGTCGGGCAACACCACCTTGCTGGCCGTCAATGGCATGGCTTATGCGCCCAAGCTGCTGAAAGCGGCCATCAAGGCGGCCAAGGACAGCGCGGAGCCGATCAGCCTGCTGGTGAAAAAGGGCAAGCAATACCGCACGGTGGCGCTCGACTACCACGACGGCCTGAAATATCCGCAACTGGAACGCATTGCCGGCACGCCGGATCGCCTGAGCACCATCCTGCAGCCGTTGAAATAAGGCTATCGCGCGCTGGTGCACGCGGCCCCGTTTTAAGATGGTGGAATAAATTTTGTTTGGGCTGCGGGTGGCGTCGGATTGCGCGTAGCGCTAATCCGACCTGCGCGCCTTGTGACACCACGCAGCTCACGCAGGCCGGGTTAGCCCGCAGGGCGTCACCCGACATGCACAGCCAGCCATTCACCAAGGAGAAATCATGATCACGCTCTACACCTGGACCACGCCCAACGGCCGCAAGCCGATTATCCTGCTTGAAGAACTGAACATTCCGTATCGCATCGAAGCGGTCAATCTCCAGCAGAACGAGCAGTTCAAGCCGGAATTTCTGGCCATCTCGCCCAACAACAAGATTCCCGCGATTGTCGATGAAGATGCCGAAGGCGGCTCGCTGGCCCTGTTTGAAAGCGCCGCCATCCTGATTTACCTGGCGGAAAAGCACCAGCAGTTCCTGGCTCCTGCCGGCCCCGCGCGCTACAAGGCGCTCGAATGGCTGAGCTGGCAGATCGGCGGTCTCGGCCCGATGCTGGGCCAGCTGGGCTTTTTCGAGCGCGCCGAGGACAAATCCGAACAGGCGCTCAAACGTTTCCGCGAGGAAGGTGGAAGATTGCTGACCGTGATGGAAAAGCAGCTGACCGCCGCACCGTACCTGGCCGGCGACGCGTACACGATCGCCGATATCGCCGCCTACCCGTGGGTGCGCGCGGCCGAAGAGCGCCTCAAGGGTGCACTGGGCGCCCAGCTCGAAGCGAGTCCCGCGCTGCAGCGCTGGCTGACCTTGGTCGGCGAACGCCCGGCCGTGCAGCGCGGCATGGCCTTGCCGAAAGTCTGACCGCCACGCTGGCGATTTTTGCCGTGCGGCCCCTGGTGCTGGCGCGATTTTGGTGTATGCTGGCAGCATGAACAATGACACCGACATCCAGCTCAGCGGCCCTTTCAAGGCCACCGACGGCTCCGGCCGTGCCCACGACATCAAGGCCATCCGCATCTTCGACGAAGGCTACGGCATCATCGACGTGTATGTCGATTTTTCCGCCCCGCTCGAAGCGGGCGCCTACAAGGACAAGACCCTGGTCGGCCATATCCTGGCGCGCCTGCGCAGCCTCGGCTACGTCGGCCCCGACTTCGGCCATGGCGACCTGGGCCTGCAAGACAAGAAACTGATCGTGCTCGAAGCACCGGAAGAGTTTTCCGCTTTTGCCGCCAGCAAAGGCTGGAAAGATCTCTCCGCCGAATTCGACGACGAGTAAACACCTGACCAAACCTGCTGCGCGTCGCGCTTTGCGGCCTGCGATGCTCACCGTGCTCAAGTACGGCTGCGCTTCCCGGCCGCAAATCACTGCCGCTCGCTACGGTTTTCTCAGGTGTTTATTCATTCAGCGCCGCACCTGCTCTATGCCGGTGCGGCGTTTTTCATGCTGCGGCAGCGACGGCCAGATAGCGCGCGCTCCAGGCCGCGATCAGATTGGCCACATACGCCGCATCGTCGCGCCCGGTGAGCAGATGGTCGGCGTCGTCGAGCGAGACAAAGCTTTTCGGATGTTTCGCGGCCGTGAAAATCTCCATCGCATTCGACAGGCTGACCGTGGTGTCGTGCGGCGCATGCATGACCAGCAGCGCGCGGCGCAGGCCGGCAATGCATTGCTTCAGGCTGTGGCTGCCCGCATCGTCGACGAACTGCTGGCGGATGCGAAACGGCCGCCCTTCCAGCTGCACCAGCGCCTCGCCCTCAGCGGCGATCTGGTCCAGGTGCGCGCTGAACATGCGCGTGACATAGGCGGGCGTGCTGGGCGCCGCCAGGGTAACGATGGCGGTCGCTTCCGGTACCTGTGCGGCGGCAGCGAGCACGGCCGCGCCACCCAAGCTGTGGCCGATCAGCAATTGCGGCGCAGCATGGCGTGCACGCAGAAAATCGGCGGCGGCCACCAGATCATCGACGTTCGAAGAAAAATTGGTGGCCGCAAATTCGCCTTCGCTGGCGCCCAGCCCGGTGAAGTCAAAGCGCAGCACGGCGATGCCATGTTCTGTCAGTCCTTGCGCGATGCGCCGCGCAGCCAGCACATCCTTGCCACAGGTAAAGCAGTGCGCAAACAGCGCGTAGGCGCGGATGGCGCCATCGGGAGCATCGAGCCGTGCCGCCAGCAGATGGCCATGGGCGCCGGGAAAGTCTTGCCGGGTGGATTTCATAAAGTGTTGATCAAAAGCTGCCGGACATGCCGGGCGATGGAGCATTGTAACGCTGCTGGGGCAAGCATGTTTTTAACCACAAGCACGCCAGCAAACGTATTGAAACCCCAGTCGCCTGCACAGGCTTCCCGGGGCCAAGCGGGCCTGAAAAATGTCGAGGGCAAGGCGCAGCAACGACGACAGTACGCATGTACGGCTAGGAGCTGCAACGCCGCCATCGGCATTTTCTCAGGGCCGCGTCTCCGCCCGCCCTTTTCAAGCTTTTACTACACCTTGCTCTTAGTGATATGCAACTTAACTGAACAAGCCATGCAAATACCACCTCGGCGCCTCGTCCGCGCTGCCGGCGATGCGTTCGCGGTAGACCCAGTAATGCGCGTGGTCGAGACCCTCGGCAATGAAATAATCGCGCGCCTGCGACTGGCCCCACCAGCCTGCCTCGATGCGCTCGGCGGCCGACACCATCTTCAATGGCGAACCATAGAAGGGGCGGTGCTCGCGCATCAGGAGGGCGATCGGCCGGGCCAGCAGCCAGCCCGGGCGCGGCATGCCGGGCAGGCCCGGCGGCAAGTCCGGCACCGGTGTTCTGGCCGGCGTTTTGACCGGCACCGGCAGCCAGCGGTTGGCCGCCTCGGGGCGATAATCGGCTTGCGGCATGGCCTGCAAGACATTGTCGGTACCGAGGCGCGCCACCAGCAATTCCATCAGGCGCTGGCGTTCCTGCGGCGTGCCGCCCGGCTCGGGAAACAGGCTGTCGCTCGGCGGCGCCATCGGCTGCACCTGCAGCGCGTCGAGGCGCAAGCCGATCACCGGCGCGTCCAGCGTCAGCTGCGCCAGCCGTTCGCGCAGCAGGCGCACCAGGTGCTCGTCGCGCCAGACGGCCTCGCCCAGCGCCAGCTCGACCGTGGTCGGCGCTTTCGCCACCCTGCCCCGCTCATGGATCAGCAGCAAGGCGATGCGCTCGACGGCCAGCTGCCGCGCGCACAGCCAGCCCGTCAGCTGCTGCAGCAGGCGGCGCGCGCCGAACAGCAGCGCCTCGGCATTTTCCACGCGGTCGAACAATTCCAGCGCGGCACAAAAACTGGGTGGTGCTTCGATCCAGACAAACAGTTCGGCGCTGTGGCCGTGCGCGTCGTCGAGCATGTCGAGCAGGGGCCGGCCGCAGCGGCGCTGCAGGCCGGGGCGCGGCAAGCGGCGCAGTTGCCCCAGGCTCAGGCAGCCGATGCCATCGAACCAGTCGATAAAGGGGCGCGCCGGCGGCAGCAGAACGCACGGCAGCCGGTCCAGGCGGCGCACCAGGCTGGCCATGCTGAGGGCGCGCCCGGCATTGCCCTGCGCCAGCAGCCAGGCGCCGCGCGCCGTCGGCGCACATGACAGCACGGCCGTATAGCCCAGCGCGCGCAGGCTCGCTTCGATGCGCCGGCACAGCGCGCGCACGCCGCCGAACAGGC
The DNA here is from genome assembly GCF_031995485.1 of Janthinobacterium sp. Classification (NCBI taxonomy): domain Bacteria; kingdom Pseudomonadati; phylum Pseudomonadota; class Betaproteobacteria; order Burkholderiales; family Oxalobacteraceae; genus Janthinobacterium; species Janthinobacterium sp. The sequence continues at coordinate 21,977 of NZ_DAMAGB010000028.1, read as the reverse complement.
GCAGGCTGGCGCCGGCATCGACCAGCAGGGTCGCTTCCTCGGCTTGCGCCACCTGCGGCGAATATTGCAGCAGCGCCAGCGCCACCTCCTGCTGCGCCTGCGCTTCCAGTTCGGGCGAGCGCTGGTGCACGCGCGCCTGTGGCGCCAGCATCAATGCGCCGGCGCGCCGCATGCCCGGCTTGACGCCGGCCTCGCGCGCCAGCGGCGACAGGGCAATGACTTGTTCCTGCTCAAGCACGACGGTGACGGTGTCAGCCGACCAGTGCGGGCAAAACACTTCGAGCGGGAGCCGGGGCAGGCAAAGGCCGATCCAGAGACGCATGGCGCTGCAGTAAAGAAGGAGGTTGCAAGGGCAGGAACAGCGGCGCATCGCGCTGCGGTCCCCGGCGTTTGATAAAGCCGATCTCGATGCCGCCGGCGGCCGGCCGCACGGACAGGCGCAGCGGCGCCGGCGACGCATCCTGCGCGCCATGCAGCGGGCGCAGCATGCAGAACAGGGTGTTGCCGCCTTGCGCCGCCAGGTGCAGCCGGCGCAGGCTGTCGGCGCGCACCTGGCTTTGCCAGAACAGCAGCGCGCCGCAACTGCCGCTGCGCAAGATATTTTCCGCCGCCCACAAGGCATCCTTGCTGCTGGCGCTGCGCAGCCACAGCAGTTGCGACGGATGCAGGCCTTGCGCGGCCAGCGCCAGCGCCTGCGGCGGATGGGGCGGCTGCAGCAGCACGATCGGCAGGCCCTTCAATTGCGCCAGCGCCGGCGCCAGCAGGCGCAGCTCGCCACTGCCCGCCTGCTGCACCAGCAGGTCGATCAGGCTGCCCATCGGCCAGCCGCCGCCGGGCAGCTGCTCCGACAAGGCGGTAAAACCCGTGTCGACGCAGCGCGTGGCGCCCTGCCCCAGCTGCGATGCGCGCCACAGCGATGGGTGCAAGGCTTCCGGCGCAGCCATCAGTTCAGAATGTTGCATAAGAAATATTTCATAAAGCTATCCACGGAAACACTGTATAAATACACAGTACTATTTGAAAATGGTTTTGGCAAGGCTTATCTGCCGGGACAGCCGCCGCCAGCCGCGTTCCCGGCGATTCCCCTGTACCGAAAAACACTGTTTTTCATCACGATTGCTGTACCATAAGCACTCTCCTTACTACCCGGCATGAGCTCAGCATTGACCGGACAGTTTCTTCATTCCTTAAGGACATCCCATTTGACCACCATACAATTGATCAGTGCCGTCATCTTCGGCCTCGCCCTGCTGCACACCTTTGCCGCCAAGTCCTTCGAGGTGCTGGCCCACCGCCATCCGCGCCATGCGGGCGTGTTCCATCTGCTTGGCGAAGTGAAGTCGTGTTCGGCTTCTGGGCGTTTATCCTGATCATCGCCATGGCCTTCGTGTCCGGCGGCGACGCGGCGATCACCTATGCCGAATCGCGCCACTATACGGAGCCGCTGTTCGTGTTCGTGGTGATGGTGGTGGCCGCCTCGCGCCCCGTGCTCGACGCCGTGCAGCGCCTGCTGAAAAACGTGGCGCGCGCCATGCCGCTGCGCACCGAACTGGCGCTGGCCTGGCTGGGCCTGGCGCTGGTGCCGCTGACGGGCTCGCTGATTACGGAGCCGGCCGCCATGACCCTGGCCGCGCTGATGCTGGCGCCGCAGATCTTTCGCTCCGGCATCCCCGAGTGGCTGAAATACGGCGCGCTGGGCGTGCTGTTCGTGAATGTTTCGATCGGCGGCATGCTGACTTCGTACGCGGCGCCGCCCGTGCTGATGGTGGCCGCCACCTGGAACTGGGACAGCGCCTTCATGGCCAGCCAGTTCGGCTGGAAAGCGGCGATTGCCGTGCTGGTCAACGCCACCGGCGTGTGCCTGCTGCTGCGCAAATACCTGCACAGCAATACTTCCGATATCAAGCCGAAAGCGGGCGAGGCCGAACTGCCGAAAGTGCCGCTGGCCGTCAGCCTGGTGCACCTGGCCGTGCTGGCCGGCGTGGTAGCGCTGGCGCATCACCCGGTGCTGTTCCTGGGCCTGTTCCTGTTTTTCCTCGGCTTCGTGCAGGCTTATGAACGCCATCAAAGCCCGCTGATCCTGAAGGAAGGCCTGCTGGTCGGCTTCTTTTTGGCGGGACTGGTGGTGCTGGGCGGCATGCAGCAATGGTGGCTGCAGCCGATCGTCTCCAGCCTCAAACCCTTGGCGCTGTTCTTCGGCGCACTGGGCCTGACAGCAATTACCGACAACGCCGCCCTCACCTATCTCGGTTCGCTGATCGTCGGCATGAGCGAGGAAGCCAAATACATGCTGGTGGCGGGCGCGGTGGCCGGCGGCGGCCTGACCGTGATCGCCAATGCGCCCAATCCGGCCGGCGTGGCCCTGCTGCGGCGCGGCTTCAACAATGAATCGATCGGCGCGCTGGGCCTGCTGGCCGGTGCCGTGCTGCCAACCGCGGTGGCGGCGCTGGCCTTCCTGGCGTTATAGGGCTTCAGCGGCGCCGCTGGTGGCGCGCAAAAAAGTCCAGCAGCATTTTGCTCGCATCCGGCCCTGCCTTGGCATTGAAAGGCAGGCTGGCGTCGCCGCCGCTCCAGGCGTGCTCGAGCTGCTCGATCTGCGCCACGCGCAGCAGCAAGTCGCCTTCCACCTCGTAATCATGCAGCGCGTAACCATGTGCCGGGTTGCGGCTGCCCTCCGTGCCGGGCGCCCAGCGCTCGGCCGTGACGCGCGTGGTGGCCGGCATGCGGTTCAGGCGGATGCTCTGGCGCACCAGCTGCGCCTGGTTAACCGGCCGCACCACGCTGTCCTGCTGGCCCTGCAGCAATATGGTGGGCAGGCGCGGAAACATGGGCTGGCGCGCCAGCACTTCATCGATGGCGATTTCGGCACGGCTGGCGGCGCCATGCTGCATCACGTGCAGCGCGCCGATCAGGCTGTGGCCGGCGCCGAACACAGGTCCCGAATGCAGGCCCACGGCGGCAAACAGCTGCGGATGATTGAGCGCCACGATATGGGCCATGCCGGCGCCGGCCGAAATGCCGGCGATATAGATGCGCGAGCGGTCGATCGGATAGCGCGCCGCCACCTGCGCGATGGCGCCAACGATCAGGCCCACATCGCCGCCGCCGTCCTGGGTCAGCTTTTCATACCATTTCCAGCAGCGCCGCGCATGCGCGCGCAGCGACTGCTGCGGATACAGCACCGCATAGCCCTTGCGCTCGGCCAGGCGGTTCATGCGCGTACCGTCGGCAAACTGGGTGGCGCTCTGCTCGCAACCATGCAGCATCACCAGCAGCGGCCGGCCCCGTAGCTGCATGGCGGCATTCGGTGGTTTGTCCGGCAGATACAGATACCAAGACAGGCGCCGGCCCGGCAACTGCCCCGGCTCGACCAGCGGCGCATAGTGCGAGGCCAGCCACTTGCCCGGCGCCGGTGTCGTTTTTTTTCGTGCGCGTGGCGGTGACAGGGGGGAGGCCGACACGTCGGGCGCTGTCCTGGCAGCGGGTTTGCGCCGCGGCTTGCTGGCCGGCTTGACGACCGGTGGGCCGAACAGCACCTTGGCCAGCTTGGTGGCAGTGCGCTGCTGCGCCTTGCCGGCACGCAGCAGGCCGCGCAGCCACGTGGTGGCGGGTTTTACCATGATGCACAGCCTCCTTGTTGGAGACCATAGAGTACCGCACTTGCCGCCCGACACTGCACGCCGCCATGCTTTTAAAAGTTCCCTCGACACAATTGAGACAGCTCAAACAGCACCGTGGCCCCATGCTTAATCTGGCTACTCACCGCGCAGTTCCACCCACTTTTCACTGGAGACAACACCATGAGCTATCTGGACCGCGACATGCTGGGCATCTACCGCAACGACACCGGCCCCGGCCCGGCGCTGATGGGCGCCGACACCCTGATCGGCGACGATGTCTACAACCACAGCGATGAGGAACTCGGTGAAATCAAGGAAATCATGCTCGACATGCGCACCGGCCAGATCGCCTACGCCGTGCTGTCCTTTGGCGGCCTGCTGGGCATGGGCGAAAAACTGTTTGCCGTGCCATGGGAACGGCTGACGCTCGACACCGTCAACAAGCGCTTCCTGCTGAACGTGGAAAAAAGCCAGCTGAAAGACGCGCCTGGCTTCGACAAGAACAACTGGCCCGACATGGCCAGCGACGCGTGGAACCAGCAGATGGAAGCGTTCTACGGCAACGGCGTACGCTACGGCAGCGCGGCGGGACGCATGGCCTCGGCGGCAGCCAGCGCCATGCAGGGTGGCGCGAGCATGCAGTCCGACAGCGGCGGCAGCATGTCGGGCGGGCCAGGTACGTCGGATGGGTCGGGTAGGTCGGGTAGGTCGGATTAGCGCGGCCGAAGGCCACGCGTAATCCGACAACATTGTTGGCCCAGCAAACAATAGCCAACATGAGGCGGGCATCGCAGCGTCGGATTACGCGCTGCGCGCTAATCCGACCTACGCATCCTTACCGTTGCATCGATTCCCACACCTTTTGCAAACGCTTGGCCGACACCGGCATCGGCATCCGCAGCTCCTGAACAAACAGGGCCACGCGCAGTCGGGTAGGTCGGATTAGCGCGGCCGAAGGCCACGCGTAATCCGACAACATTGT
>NZ_DAMAGB010000028.1:0-17275 GCF_031995485.1 Janthinobacterium sp. | reverse complement strand
ACCGTTGCATCGATTCCCACACCTTTTGCAAACGCTTGGCCGACACCGGCATCGGTGTCCGCAACTCCTGCGCAAACAGCGACACGCGCAGCTCTTCGAGCATCCAGCGGAAGTCGACCAGTTTCGGGTCGGTGTTCTTGCCGGCCTGGCGGTCCTTCGCCTGGCGCAGATACGGCGCGGCGGCCGATTGCCATTCGGCCATCAGCTTGGTGTCGCGCGCGGGGTCGGCGCGCAGTTTTTCCAGCCGCACGTTGATCGCCTTTAAATAGCGCGGGAAATGCGACAGCTGCGTGTACTCGTTTTCCGTGAGAAAACGCTTGTGCACCAGGCCCTGCAGCTGGGCCTGGATATCGGCCGCGGCCGCCGGTGCGATATTCTGCAAGCGCTTGGGCAGGCCGTGGAACTCCGTCAGCACCTGCGACAGCAGGCGGGCGATTTCATTGACCAGCAGCACCAGGCGCGACTTGCCTTCCATCTGGCGTTTGGCAAACGAAGCGGCGTCCAGCGGCAGCGGGTCCTGCAGGCAGGCGATGTCGATCGCCTTGTTGATGATCTGTTCGCGCAGTTCTTCCTGCGAACCCAGGGCCATGAACTGCATGCCCATCTGCTGCAATCCCGGAATGCTTTTCTCGACGAACTTGATCTGCTCCTTCATCTGCAGCGCGAACAGGCGGCGCAGGCCGATGCGGTGCGTGCGCGCCGCCACGGTCGGATCGTCGAACACTTCCAGATCGCAATGCGTACCCTTGTCGACCAGCGCCGGGAAGCCGATCAGGGTCAGCTTGCCTTGCACGATTTCCAGCAATTCGGGCAGTTCGCCAAAAGTCCAGCCAGTCAAACCCATATGCTGCGAGACGGTATTGCCGGCCGGCGCAGCGGCAGCCGCGCCCTTGGCGGGAGCGCCGCCCTTGGCCGGAGCGGCCTGCGCCTGGGATTGCAGCCGCGCCGCCACCTGGCTGCCCGCCACTTTCGCGCCCGGCGTACCGGCGCCGGAGACGCCCGATACCTCCGCCAGTTTCTGGAAACTCTGGCGCGCCTGGCCGCCGAATTCGGCCTGCAGGGTGGCCAGGTTGCGGCCCATGTCGAGCTGGCGGCCGTGCTCGTCGATCACCTTGAAATTCATGAAGTGATGGGCAGGCAGGGTTTCCGGCTTGAAGTCGGTAGTCAGCACATTGATGGTGATCTGCGTACGGATATCGAGGATGATGGCGTCGATCAGATCGCCACGGCCAAATACGCCCGCTTCATGCACGCGCTCGCAGAACTTTGCCGCGTAGTCGGGCAGCGGCACGCAGTGGCGGCGCAGCTTTTGCGGCAGGGACTTCAACAGCAGATGGACTTTTTCCTTCAGCATGCCCGGCACCAGCCATTCGCAGCGCTCGCGCGGCAACTGGTTCAGCGCATACAGCGGCACCGACAAGGTCACGCCATCGCGCACGCTGCCCGGTTCGAAGTGGTAGGTCAGCCCCATTTCCAGGCCCGTCACCGACATGGTTTTCGGGAACAGGTCGGTCGTCACGCCGGCCGCCTCGTGGCGCATCAGCTCTTCGCGGTTCAGGTACAGCAGCTTCGGATTGTCGCGCGTGGCTTCCTTGTGCCATTTTTCAAACCCGGCGCCATTGCACACGTCGGCCGGCAGCAGCTGGTCGTAGAAGGCGGCGATCAGTTCATCGTCGACCAGCACGTCGAGGCGGCGCGACTTGTGTTCGAGGTTTTCGATGTCCTTGATCAGCTTGTGGTTGTGTGCAAAGAACGGCGCGCGCGTGTCGAAGTCGCCGCCGACCAGCGCGTCGCGAATAAAGATTTCGCGCGCTTCCGGCAGGTTGAAATTGCCGTAATTGATGCGGCGCTGGCTGTACACCACCAGGCCGTACAGCGTGGCGCGTTCCGATGCCGTGACCTGCGCCGAACGTTTTTCCCAGCGCGGTTCGCCCCACGATTTTTTCAGCAGGTGCACGCCGACTTTTTCCAGCCATTCGGGCTCGATCTTTGCCACGCAGCGCGCATACAGGCGCGTGGTGTCGACCAGTTCGGCCGCCATGATCCACTTGCCCGGCTTTTTCAACAGCGACGAGCCGGGCCAGATATGGAACTTGATGCCGCGCGCGCCCAAATACCCCGCGCCCGGCTCGTCCTCGCCCTTGAAGCCGATATTGCCCAGCAAACCGGTCAGCAATGCCATGTGAAGGTTGTCGTAGGTGGCCGGTGCTTCGTTCAGGCGCCAGCCCTGCTCCTTGACGATGGTCAGCAGCTGCGAATGCACGTCGCGCCATTCGCGCAGGCGCATCTGCGACAGGAAATTGGTGCGGCAGTTGTCCTGCAGCTGGCGGTTGGTTTTCTTGTGCTCGATGGCTGCTTCGAACCAGCGCCAGATTTTCAGGTAGCTCAAAAACTCCGACTTTTCATCGGCAAATTTCTTGTGCGCTTCGTCGGCCGCCTGCTGGTGTTCCATCGGCCGGTCGCGCGGGTCCTGCACCGACAGCGCGGAGGCGACGATCAGCACTTCCGTCAAACAGGCGTTGTCCAGCGCGGCCAGGATCATGCGGCCCACGCGGGGATCGAGCGGCAGCTTGGCCAGCTTGTTGCCTAGCGGCGTCAGTTTGTTGACTTCATCGACGGCACCCAGTTCCTGCAGCAGCTGGTAGCCGTCGGCGATCGCGCGCGCCAGCGGCGGCTCGATGAACGGGAAGGTTTCCACGTCCGTCAGGTGCAATGACTTCATGCGCAGAATGACTGCCGCCAGCGAGGACCTCAATATTTCCGGCTCGGTGAATTTCGGACGCAGCAAATAATCCTGCTCTTCATACAGGCGGATGCAGACACCGTCGGCCACGCGGCCGCAACGCCCGGCGCGCTGGTTGGCGGCCGACTGCGCGATCGGCTCGACCTGCAATTGTTCGACTTTATTGCGGTAGCTGTAGCGCTTGACGCGCGCCAGGCCCGCATCGACCACATAGCGGATGCCGGGCACCGTCAGCGAGGTTTCCGCCACGTTGGTGGCCAGCACGATGCGGCGCGCATTGCTGGTTTTAAAAACGCGCTCCTGCTCCTCGGCCGACAGGCGGGCGAACAGCGGCAAGATTTCCACATGCGGCGGATGGTGCTTGCGCAGCGCTTCGGCGCAGTCGCGGATCTCGCGCTCGCCCGGCAGGAACACCAGCACGTCGCCCGAACCGATGCGGCACAGCTCTTCCACGCCATCGACCACGGCGTCCATCAGGTCGCGTTTTTCGCGCGCGGCCGCCGTGCGCTGGCCCGGCTTGTCGGCATTCGCACCGGAGCCGGGCATCGCCACCTGCTCGCGCTCGACGGGACGGTAGCGCACTTCCACCTGGTACAGGCGGCCCGACACTTCGATCACGGGCGCCGGTTTTTCGGGCGAGCCGAAATGGCGCGCAAAGCGTTCGGCATCGATGGTGGCCGAGGTGATAATGATTTTCAGGTCCGGCCGGCGCGGCAGCAGCTGCTTCAGATAGCCCAGCAGGAAGTCGATATTCAGGCTGCGTTCGTGCGCCTCATCGATGATGATGGTGTCGTAGTTTTTCAGCAGCGGATCGGTCTGCGTTTCGGCCAGCAGGATACCGTCCGTCATCAGCTTGACGGACGCGCCCTTCGTCAAGGTATCGGCAAAGCGCACCTTGAAGCCGACCGTCTCGCCCAGCGGCGTGCCGAGTTCCTGCGCAATGCGCTTGGCGGTCGAGGAGGCGGCGATACGGCGCGGCTGCGTGTGGCCGATCAGGCCTTTCTGGCCGCGTCCCAGTTCCAGGCAGATCTTCGGCAGCTGGGTGGTCTTGCCCGACCCCGTTTCACCGGAAACGATGATCACCTGGTTTTCAGTGAGGGCCTTGGCGATTTCGGCGCGCCGGCCCGACACCGGCAGGTCTTCCGGGTAAGTAATCAAAGGCAGCGGATTGCGGAAGGTTTTTTCCGCCTCGCGCGCGGCGCGGGCCGCATCGCGTGCTTCGCGGCTTTCGCGCGATGGTTGCCCTTCGCGCGCAGGCTGCCCTTCACGTGGCGCGCGCTGCTGCTGGCGCTGTGGTTCTTTCTGCTGCTCCGTGCGCGGCGGCTGCGGCTGTTGCCGGCTTGCGGGCGGACGCTGGCGCCGGGCGCGATCGGGCGCATTTGCTGGCACATTTGCAACAATGGAAGGAGGGGAAGACTTATCGCTGGCTGAAGACATTGTTTTTTACAGGTATTTTAAGCGCGCACATCGCGCAGCGAATTATAATGCGCTTAATGGAAAACCCTACCCAATTCGTCCAATGGCTGCGCTCCGTCGCGCCCTACATCCACGCATTTCGCGGCAAGACCTTCGTGGTCGCCTTCCCCGGTGAACTCGTCAGCGCCGGGGCGCTGCAGGTGCTGGCCCATGACTTGTCTCTGCTGCATGCGCTCGATATCAATGTCACCGTGGTCTACGGTTCGCGTCCGCAGGTGGCCGAACAGCTGGCCCTGCGTAACGTCGAAGGCCGCTTTCACAATGGCGTGCGCATTACCGACATCGCCGCGCTCGAATGCGCGAAAGAAGCGGCTGGCGAATTGCGCCTCGATATCGAGGCCGCGTTCAGCCAGGGCCTGCCGAACACGCCGATGTCGAACGCGGCGATCCGTATTATTTCCGGCAACTTCATCACGGCGCGTCCGCTGGGCGTGATCGATGGCGTGGACCTGGAACTGACCGGCATCACGCGCAAGGTCGACGCCGAAACCATCCACTCGATCCTCGGCTCCGACGGCCTGGTGCTGCTGTCGCCGCTGGGCTTTTCGCCGACCGGCGAAGCGTTCAACCTGACCATGGAAGACGTGGCCTGCAGCGCGGCGATCGCCCTGCATGCCGACAAGCTGATCTTCATTACCGAAACGCCGATGATGGCCGACGCCACCGGCGTGGAAATCCGCGAGCTGTCGTCGCACCAGGCCGAAGCCGTGCTGATGGCGGGCTTTTTGCCGGACGCCACCGCGTTCTACCTGAAACACTGCGTCAAGGCCTGCCACAACGGCGTGGACCGCTCGCATATCGTGCCGTTCACGATGGACGGCTCGGCGCTGCTGGAATTGTTCACCCACGATGGCGTGGGCACCATGATCAGCCATGAAAACCTGGAAAGCCTGCGCCAGGCCACCATCGAAGACGTGGGCGGCATCATCAAGCTGATCGAACCGATGGAAGCGGACGGCACGCTGGTCAAGCGGGGCCGCGAGCTGATCGAACGCGAAATCGATTATTTCTCCGTCATCGAGCACGATGGCGTGATTTTCGGCTGCGCCGCGCTGTACCCGTTCCCGGCCGAGAAGATGGCGGAAATGGCGTGTTTGATCGTCAACCCCGAAGTGCAGACCCAGGGCGACGGCGAGCGCATCCTGAAACACATGGAAAACCGCGCACGCGCCGCTGGCCTCACCAAGCTGTTCGTGCTGACCACGCGCACCTCGCACTGGTTCAAGAAACGGGGATTTTTGCCGGCCACCGTGGACGATTTGCCGAAGGACCGCCAGCATATGTATAACTGGCAGCGCAAGTCGCAGGTGCTGATCAAGACCTTGTGATGACGGTGGTGGCGTCGGATTACGCGTTCCGCTAATCCGGCCTACGTGCTGCTCCACAAGCAGTCGCAGCGATGCCGGCAGCGTAGGTCGGATTAGCGGCGGAACGCCGCGTAATCCGACAACATTGCTGGCGCCAACGATGGTGCCGGGTTACGCGCTTGCGCGCTAACCCGACCTACGCCTGAGCAAGACCGTGCAAGTACCACCAGGAACAAGGCCTCTCCACAAGCATGCCAGCGGTGGGTATTCAAGCCCCGGTCGCCGGCATAGGCTTCCCGGGCCAAGCGGGCCTGAAAAAGGTCGAGGGCAAGGCGCAGCGACGAAGACAGTACGCATGTACGGCGAGGCGCTGCAACGCCGCCATCGGCATTTTCTCAGGCTCGCGTCTCCGGCCCGCTGTGTTTACGCCTTGCGATTTCCAATGTTATTGCACCACCCGGCCCATCACGGTGGAAAAGCCTTCCGCCGAACCAAACACATGCTCCTTGCCTTGGGCAACCAGGATCGCATCGGCCAGTTCGCGGAACGCCCCCTTGCCGCCTTCCTTTACCAGCACGGCGCTGGCGCGCGCCTGCACGTAGACGGGGGCGTCGGCCACCGCATACGACAGGCCGCAGGCAGCAAACGCGGGCAGGTCGATGCTGTCGTCGCCGATGCACACGGTCTGCTTCACTTCCACGCCAGCCTGCTCCATCAGTTCACGGCAGGCGCCATGCTTGTCCTTCACGCCAAACTGGTACAGGGTGATGCCCAGGTCGGCCACGCGCTTGCGCAAGGTGGGCGAATCGCGGCCCGACAAGACCGCCACGCGCACGCCGTTTTCTTCCAGCAGGCGCATGCCCAGGCCGTCGCGCACATGGAAGCGCTTCAGGCATTCGCCGGTGGCGTCGTAATAAATGCCGCCATCGGTCAGCACGCCATCGACATCGGTAATCACCAGTTTGATATCGGCCAGCGCAGGCAAGGATGCAGGTGCTTCACCGGCCATCAGCGCGCGCACGCGCGCCAGGCACTCCGGCGTATCGACGCCGGGGCCACTCGGCTCCACCTTGAACGCGCGGATGCGCAGTCCGGCCGCCAGCAAACGCAGTTGTTCCAGCTTTTCCGCCTGCTCCAGCATGGCCGCCGGCAGCTGCGAATACGCGGCCAGCACTTCGCGCCGGTACGCATACACGCCCACATGCTTCAGATAACTGGCGGGCGCATCGTCGCGCGCGAACGGAATCGCCGCGCGGCTGAAATACAGCGCGTCGCCATTGGCGGCCAATACCACTTTCACCGTATTCGGATTGCGCGCCTCCTGCGCATCGATGGCATGGCACAAGGTGCCCACCTGTACGCTGCTGTCCGCGCGCATGCCGTCGGCCAGCAGCGCGATATCGCCCGGGCGCACCAGCGGCTCGTCGCCCTGCAGGTTGATATAGATGTCGGCGTCGACCGTCTGCATCACTTCAACCAGGCGGTCGGTGCCCGATGGATGCTCGGGCGAGGTCATCACGCAGCGCCCGCCAAAGCCGCACACGGCCTCCAGCACGCGCTGGTCGTCGGTGGCCACCACCACGGTGTCCACGCCGGGCACTTCCAGCGCCCGCTCATACACATGCTGCACCATAGTCTTGCCGAGGATGTCGGCCAGCGGCTTGCCGGGCAGGCGCGTCGAGGCGTAGCGGGCCGGGATCACGATGGCCAGGCGCGGTTTCAATTTACCGTTTTCCATCAGTTGATATTCAGTGCAGCGAACGATTTCACCAGGTCGTCCAGCGCCTTCAGTTGCGTCAGGAACGGTTCGAGCTTATCGAGCGGCAAGGCGCTCGGGCCGTCGCAGCGCGCGTTGTCGGGGTCCGGATGGGCTTCCAGGAACAGGCCGGCAATGCCGACGGCCAGGCCGGCGCGGGCCAGGTCCGCCACCTGCTGGCGGCGGCCACCGGAGGCGGCGCCGCCCGGATCGCGCTGCTGCAGCGCGTGCGTCACGTCAAAAATGATCGGCAGGTCGTTGCAGGTCTTCTTCATCACGCCAAAGCCCAGCATGTCGACCACCAGGTTGTCGTAGCCAAGGCAGGTGCCGCGGTCGCACAGGATCAGCTGTTCATTCCCCGCTTCCTTGAATTTCTCCACGATATTGGCCATCTGGCCCGGGCTCAGGAACTGCGGCTTCTTGATGTTGATCACCTTGCCGGTCTTGGCCAGGGCCACCACCAGGTCGGTCTGGCGCGCCAGGAAGGCCGGCAGTTGCAATACGTCCACGACTTCGGCGACTTGCTGCGCCTGCCAAGGCTCATGCACGTCGGTAATGATCGGCACGCCAAACGCGGCTTTCACGTCCTGGAAAATGCGCATGCCCTCTTCCAGGCCGGGGCCGCGGTACGAGTGGATCGACGAGCGGTTGGCCTTGTCGAAGCTGGCCTTGAAGACATACGGTATGCCCAGTTTTTGCGTGACGCGTACATATTCTTCGCAGGCGCGCAGCGCGAGATCGCGCGATTCGAGCACGTTGATGCCGCCGAACAGCACAAACTTGCCTTCATTGCTGACGCTGATGTCGTTGACTTTGACCGAGACCATAGGGGTATCCATTCTTGTTGGGCGGGTGGGCCGCGTGATTGATGCAATACAGGCGCAAGATTGCACTTGCGCGACAACACATCTTACTAGCTGGGGCGGCGCAGATCAAATTTGATCTGGCGCAAGGGCGCGCCACAAGCCGCGCCGCCTGCCGGGCATGCCGGCAGGAAGCCTCAGCCAAAGTGCCTTATAATCACGCTTTATCTTTACACCGATTCAGGAGCACAGATGGCCCGCACTATCCATTGCGTCAAACTCAACAAGGAAGCCGAAGGACTGGACTTCCCGCCGTACCCGGGCGAACTGGGCAAGAAAATTTACGAATCGGTGTCGAAAGAAGCCTGGGCCGCCTGGCTCAAGCATCAGACCATGCTGGTCAACGAAAACCGCCTGAACCTGGCCGACGCGCGCGCCCGCAAATACCTGGCCACGCAGATGGAAAAGCATTTCTTTGGCGATGGCGCCGACGCCGCCATGGGTTACGTGCCACCCGCGGAATAAGTTCGACTGCCTGCCCGTGACCATGTCACGGGCAGTTTCACGCCTCAGGTTCACGCCTCAGGTTCACGCCTTACCCAGCCGTTTCACGCCATCCCTCCCCCGTTTCGTCGCAGTCCGCTGGTCACCGTTACCGCTTGCAGGCAAAGTGTCTCCATCGACAACAACTCTTCAAGGCGGACACCATGCAACAGCTCTTCAGCCACACTCCCCTCTACGTCTGGGCCATCCTCGGTTTTCTCGTGTATCGCGGCGTGCTGGCCAGCCGTGCGCGCGAAGTGACCTTGCGCAAGCTGTGCATTATTCCGCTGGTGATGCTGGCATTGTCGCTGTCCGGCGTGCATGGCAGCTTCGGTTTTGACGGACTGGCGCCATATGCCTGGGCAGCCGGTGCGCTGGCCGGTGGCCTGCTGGCCTGGGGCTTGAGCAATCCACGCAAGATGACGGCGCATCCCGAGCGCGGCACGCTGCAGCTGGCCGGCAGCTGGCTGCCGTTGAGCCTGATGCTGAGCATCTTCTGCATGAAGTATGCGGTGGCGGTATCGCTGGCGATTCATCCCGCGTATGCCCATGCCACCGGTTTCGTGCTGACAGTCTGCCTGCTGTACGGTGTGTTCAGCGGCCTCTTCCTCGGCGGCCTGCTGCGCACCCTGAGTGTGTATCGGGCGGCGCACATGACAAGCGGCCCGCAAGGGGCCGCTGTTTAAGACAACGCTGGCGATCAGTAAGTCAAAGTACGCACGCCTTCCGCCGTACCCAGCAAGCATACATCGGCGCCGCGCGCGGCAAACAGGCCGACCGCGATCACGCCGACGATCTGGTTGATCTGCTGTTCCAGCGCGACCGGATCGACAATCTGCAGGCCCAGCACGTCGATGATCTCGCCGCCGTTGTCGGTAATAAAGGCGTCGTCGGTGCCGGCCTTCAGGCGCAGGCGCGGCGTGCCGCCCAGCGCAGCCAGCTGGCGCGATACCGCGGCGCGCGCCATCGGCACCACTTCCACCGGCAGCGGGAAGGCACCCAAGGTCTCCACCAGCTTGGAGCCGTCGGCGATGCAGACGAATTTCTTCGATACCGAGGCGACGATCTTTTCGCGCGTCAGTGCCGCGCCGCCGCCCTTGATCATGGCGCCACTGGCCGTGATTTCATCGGCGCCGTCGATATACACGGCGATTTCGCTCACGTCATTGAGGTCGAACACGGCGATGCCATGGCCGGCCAGGCGGGCGGCCGTCGCTTCGGACGAGGCGACCGTGCCCTTGATGCGATCCTTGATCTTGGCCAGCTCATCAATGAAAAAATTGGCGGTGGAACCGGTGCCGACACCGATGATGTCGCCTTCCACATGGGCAATGGCGGCGCGGGCTACGGCTTGCTTCAATTCGTCTTGGGTCATGGCAGGTGCTTGTAGAGTGGGGAAAGGAGAATTGCGCGCTATTTTACCGGATAGACGCGCCGGCAAACCAGCGATTGCCAGCAGACCGGTGACGACCTCGCGCATCGACAAAAGCGAAATTATTTGCCTTAGAGCAATTCAATAGGCATTTTTTCAGCATGCCCTTCAATCTATGCGAAAATGCCCCATTGACAGGACTAGACGCTTCAGGAATAGCAATGGATCACAGTAAACAAGTACTTGTTGTCGATGACAGCCGGGTCTCACGTTTGATGGCACATCAGTTCATCCTCAGCAAACATGCTGATTGGCAAGTTACTGAAGCGGCGACCGGCGAAGAAGCGCTGGAAAAAGCCCACGCCCTGCATCCCTATCTGATCCTGCTTGACGTCAACATGCCCGGCATGGGCGGCGTGGCGGCGGCCGAGCAATTGCGCGCGCTGTATCCGCAAACGCATATCTTTCTCGTCACCGCCAACGTGCAGAACGCCACCCGCAACCGCGCCAGCGAGTTGAAAGTGGGCTTCATGGAAAAACCGATCACGGAAATGCGCATACACCAGCTGATCGACTCGCTGGAGCCGTGAGCATGGTCAACCTGTCCGAGATGGAAAACGACGCGCTGGTCGAGATCTTCAATATCGGCGTGGGCCATGCTGCCGCCGCCATGAGCGAGATCGTCAACGAAGAAGTCACCATGTCGGTGCCGTCGATTACCTTCCTGAACCGCGCTGATGCGGCGTCATTATTGGGCAGCAAGCGCGACGGCGAGCGCATCTGCGGCGTCAGCCAGCATTACGAGGGCGCCTTCGCCACCGAAGCCATCCTGATGTTCCCCGAAGACAAAAGCCTGGAAATCGTGCGCCTGATGGTGGGCGACAGCATGCCGCTCGACCAGCTGACGGAGATGGAACAGGAGGCGATGAGCGAAATCGGCAACATCATCCTCAATTCCTGCGTGGGTACGCTGGCCAATCTGTTCGACAGTGAACTGCACGGCTCGCTTCCGGTCTACCACGTGGGCACCAGCGCGGAAATCCTGTCGGTCTGCAGCGAACAGGGCAATGATGTCGTGCTGATGCTGCATATCGATTTCGTGCTGTCCAAGCACCAGATCCACGGCTACGTGGCATTCGTGCTCGACCTGTCCGCCCTGCACGACCTGAAAGACCAGGTCAGCCGCTACCTGGCCAAGGTCCTGGGGACGGCGTGAACACCATGCCTGACTCCCTGCATCGGCTGGCCCTGCTCGAAAGCATCATCGGCGCCGTCAACCTGGGCGCCATCGTGCTCGACGAGCACCGCAGCATCGTGCTGTGGAACCGCTGGCTCGAACGCCATTCCGGCTGGCCGGCCGCCAGCGTGCTGGGGCGCGATTTCTTTGACGTGTTTCCCGAACTGCAGCACAAGCGCATCGAATCGGCCATCACCCAGGCGCTGCGCGACAACTTCCCGTCGCTGCTGTCGCAGTCGCTGCACAAGGCGCCATTTCCGCTTCATATACCCGCTGCGCCCGGGGCCGACGGCCAGGAGCGGCTGCAGCAGGCGGTGGCCGTCACGCCGATCAACTTGCCCGGCACCGCGCGCCATTGCCTGATCCAGATCACCGACGTCACGGTTGCCGTGGGGCGCGAAAAGCTGCTGCGCGAACAGACCATGGTGCTGCGCTCGCAGACCTTTTCGGACGGCCTGACGGGCGTGGCCAACCGCCGCCATTTCGACGTGGCGATCGACAAGGAAATGCGCCGCGCCCGGCGCAGCGGCAGCGCGCTGTCGCTCTTGATGATCGACATCGACCATTTCAAGGCCTATAACGACGAATACGGCCACCAGCAGGGCGACGCCTGCCTGAAACAGGTGGCGGCCGAACTGGCGACCATGCTGAACCGCTCCGGCGACGTGCTGGCGCGCTACGGCGGCGAAGAGTTTGCCGCCATCCTGCCCGAGACCACGGCAGATAAAGCGCTGGGCCTGGCCGATGCGATCCGCAACAGCGTGCGCGCGCTGGCCATCAGGAACGGCGACGAGCATGGCGCGCCGCGCTACATTACCGTCAGCATCGGGGTGGCCACGCAACATGGCGCGGCGCCACTGGAAATTCCGGCGCTGATCGGCGCCGCCGACCGCGCGCTGTACCAGGCCAAGGCGGCCGGACGCAACCGCGTCAGCGACAACGGCGCCGTACCGCTGGCCGCCAGGCCTGCTTTCCCGCGCCACGCCACCATCTGACCTTTGCGCCTGCGGTGTAAAAATGCGCGCAGCGTGAAGTGCCGCACGCGCGCCCGGCCGCCGATATGGTCAACTGATCCTGTTGCGGCATGCGCCGCTGACCACCACGGGAGCATTCACCATGAGCACATGGACCTTGCAGGAACTGGCCAAGAAAATGGCCGACATCGATTACCTGATGTTTTCAACGCGCGCCGAAAACGGCCAGCTGGCGGCGCGTCCGATGAGCAACAATGAAGACGTCGATTACGACGGCAGTTCCTGGTTCTTTACCTGGGCCGACTCGCGCATGATCGACGATATCCGCCGCGACGCCGCCGTCGGTTTGTCATTCCAGGGCAAGGCCCACCTGTTCGGCGCGCCGCCGCTGTTCATTTCGGTCGAAGGCAATGCCGAGCTGATCACCGACCAGGCCGCATTCAAGGAGCACTGGGACGACAGCATGGACCGCTGGTTCAAGCAGGGTCCGGCCACGCCCGGCATTATCCTGATCAAGGTCAAGGCCAACCGCATCCATTACTGGGATGGCGAGGACGAGGGCGAAGTTACGCTTTAAAGTTACGCTTTAAACCATTTCGGCAGCAGCGCGGCATCGCCGGGCGAGCGCAAAAAACCGTCCAGCGCGCCGCGCAGGAACGGCAGCCGGGCCACGTATGGCGCCACGCCCAGCTGGGTGGCGCCGAAATAATGCGAAATCAGCTCGGCCTGCTGTTCCATGTTGTAGCTCGACAGCGGCCGCGCCGCATCTGTCGCGTCATAGCGGTAGGCGCGGCGCCGGACATAGCCGCCGAACAGCGCCAGCAGCAGGCCATGCCAGATGCAGTTGTAGCCGAGCTGCCACTGCCACACATGCACCATCTCATGGATAAAGAACAGCTTGCCGCCCGCATCCTCGCGTGAAAAGTCATCGCGGTACTGGGCCGGCATGAAGTAAATGCTGCCGCGCGGCGTCATGGCCGTGTTCTGGTCCTGCAAATCAAACGGCAGAAACGAGCCCCGCACCACGCGCACGCGCGTGTAGTCGAGGGCGCCCTTGAAGACGCTGCGCGCCATGGCGAGCTCGCCGGCGGTGAGAGGTCGGCGCAATGCCTGCATGGGTATCCGGGAGAGAGAAAAAAACGGCAAGCCTTGAAGCTTGCCGTCTGATGACACTTAAGCGGAACGCAGGCCGCTGGCGGCTTTTGCAATTTCCGTAATGCGGTCCCAGTTGCCGGCCGCAATCGCATCTTTCGGCGTCAGCCACGAGCCGCCCACGCAAGCGACGTTTTTCAGCGCCAGGAACTGCGAGGCGGTGTCCTGCGAAATGCCGCCGGTCGGGCAGAACGTCACGTCCGGCAGCGGGCCGTAGATGGCGTTGAGCATGCCGATGCCGCCGGCCGGCACGGCCGGGAACAGTTTCAGCTGCTGGAAGCCGTTTTCACGCGCGGCCATCACTTCGCCCGGCGTCATCACGCCTGGCAACAGCGGCAGGCCGCTGCTTTTTGCGGCGGCAACCAGCGCGCTGGTCAACCCTGGCGACACGCCGAACACGGCGCCCGCGTCGCGCGCGGCGGCGAATTCTTCCGGACGCGTCAAAGTGCCCACGCCGACGATGGCGCCCGGCACTTCCGACATGGCGCGGATCGCTTCCAGGCCATGCTTGGTGCGCAAGGTCACTTCCAGCACGCGGATGCCGCCCGCCACCAGCGCGCGCGCCAGCGGTACGGCGTGTTCAGGATCATCGATCGCGATCACGGGGATCACGCTCGAGGTGCGCATAATTTCCAGTAGTGTCATGGTCATTTCTTATTTCCTTGCCAAAAAGTCTTCATCGGAGCCCGGCACAGTATCGCCGACATTCTCGCCTTCGTGCAAGGGCACGGTGGTGGGAATCGGCGACGGCAGGCCGAACGTGGTGGCGCCCTCTTCCGCCGCGCTGACGGTGGAGCGGAACATGGAGAACAATTCGCGGCCCATGCCGATATGGTTCGGCGACAGGTCGGCCGTCACCAGCGAGCGCGCGTGCCAGACATCGGCCGGCACCAGCGCTTCAAGCACGCCTGTGAACGCATCGAGACGGATCACGTCGCCGTCGCGTACCAGGCCCAGCGGACCGCCGGCCAGGATTTCAGGCGACACGTGGATCGCCGACGGCACCTTGCCCGACGCGCCCGACATGCGGCCGTCGGTGACCAGCGCCACATGGCGGCCCGCATCCTGCAGGTTGGCCAGCGCCGGCGTCAAGGCGTGCAGTTCCGGCATGCCGTTGGCGCGCGGGCCCTGGAAGCGCAGCACGGCGACAAAATCGCGGTCCAGCGTGCCCGCCTTGTAGGCTTCCATGAATTCTTCCTGCGAATTGAAGACAATCGCCGGCGCCTCCACGGTACGGTGTTGCGGCTTGACGGCCGACACTTTCATCACGGCGCGGCCGAGATTACCCGCCACCAGTACCATGCCGCCATCCGGCGCAAACGGGTTCGAGGCAGGACGCAGCACGTTTTCGTCGGCGCTGGCGGCCGGCGCATCTTTCCAGAATACCTTGCCGTCTTCGCCCAGGAACGGTTCCATGCAGTGCGCGCGCAGACCCTTGCCCAGAATGGTATTGACGTCTTCGTGCAGCAGGCCCGCGTCCAGCAGTTCGCGGATCAGGTAGCCGGTGCCGCCGGCGGCGTGGAAATGGTTCACGTCGGCGTCGCCGTTCGGGTAGATGCGCGTCAACATCGGCACGATGGCCGACAGCTCATTGAAGTCGTTCCAGTCGATCACGATGCCGGCCGCCTTGGCGATCGCCACCAGGTGCAGCGTGTGGTTGGTCGAGCCGCCCGTGGCCAGCAGGCCCACCACGGCATTGACGATACATTTTTCGTCGACGATATGGCCGACCGGCAGGTAGCTGCCACTCTGCGCCGTGATCACGGCGGCGCGCTGGGCGGCGGCGGCCGTCAGCGCATCGCGCAGCGGCGTGTTCGGGGTGATGAAGGCGGCGCCCGGCAGGTGCAGGCCCATCACTTCCATCAGCATCTGGTTGCTGTTGGCGGTGCCGTAGAAGGTACAGGTACCGGCGCCGTGGTAGGCCTTGGCTTCGCCTTCGAGCAGGTCTTCACGCGTCGCCTTGCCTTGCGCATACAGCTGGCGCACATGGGCTTTTTCCTTGTTCGACAGGCCCGAGGTCATCGGACCGGCCGGCACGAACACGGCCGGCAAGTGGCCGAAATGCAGCGCGCCGATCAAGAGGCCCGGCACGATCTTGTCGCACACGCCCAGGTACAGCGCGGAGTCGAACATATTGTGCGACAGCGCAACGGCGGTCGACATGGCGATGGTGTCGCGCGAGAACAGCGACAGTTCCATGCCCGGCTGGCCTTGCGTCACGCCATCACACATGGCCGGCACGCCGCCGGCGAACTGGGCCACGGCGCCCACTTCGCGCACGGCCTGCTTGATAATCTGCGGGAAACCTTCGAACGGCTGGTGTGCCGACAGCATGTCGTTGTACGACGACACGATGGCCACCGACGGCTTCTTGTATTCCTTCAGCGACAGCTTGTCGTTGGCCGGAAACGCGGCAAAGCCGTGGGCCAGGTTGGTACACGACAGGGCGCCGCGCTGCACGCCCTGGATGCGGGCCGCATCCAGGTGCGTCAGGTAGGCGCCGCGCGATGGCCGGCTGCGCGCGATGATGCGCGCTGTTACGGATTCGACTACTGGGTGCAGCGCCATGATGGATTCCTTGTAAAAGTATTTTGTGAAATTTTACTACAAAATGGTGCAGCAGAAGCACTTTTGCTTGAGCCAACACCATAAATAAGCCGATCTTTTGCCGCTTTTCAGGGCATCAAAGCCTGCCTTCAAGCTCACTAAAATTGCTGCCCTGACGCATGTCCCAGCGGCAAATTGCACTCGTAAAAACATGTTTATGCCTTGGCTTCGATATAAACTGTAGTGAATTTACTTTTTTCTGATGTATTATTCTTAAACCATTGCCGGTAGCGCCATTATCGCAGGCGCGCCGCTGCCCTTATAAACCGAGACCCGATCCCAGCCGACCGCCATGTCCACTCCCGCCCTCACCGCCCTGACCAGTTTCCAACAATTGCAGGCCCATAGCGCCAGCGTGCGCGACGTGCACCTGCGCCAGCTGTTTGCCGGCAATCCCCAGCGCTTTGCGCAGATGACGGTCGATGCGGCCGGCCTGCTGCTCGATTACTCGAAGAACCGCGTTGACGCCACCGCCATGTCGCTGCTGATGGACCTGGCCCGCGAACGCGGCGTCGAAGCGCAGCGCGAAGCGATGTTTACTGGCGAGAAAATCAATCTTACCGAACATCGCGCCGTTCTGCATACCGCCTTGCGTGCGCCGCGCGGCACCAAGCTGGTGGTCGATGGCCAGGATATCGACGCGGACGTGCAGGACGTGTTGCAACGAGTCAAGAAATTCACCGACCAGGTACGCAACGGCAACTGGGTCGGCTACACCGGCAAGCCGATTTCCGACGTCGTCAATATCGGTATCGGCGGCTCCGACCTGGGCCCGAAAATGGCCTGCCTGGCGCTGCGCTCGTACGCCAACCCGGGCCTGGAAATGCATTTCGTGTCGAACGTCGACGGCCACGACATGGAAGCGACCCTGGCCAGGGTCGATCCGGAAACCACGCTGTTCATCGTGGCCTCGAAAACCTTTGTCACGGCTGAAACCATGCTGAACGCCAATACGGCGCGCGCGTGGTTTTTGCTGGAAGCAGAAGAAAAAGACCTGGCCAAGCACTTTGTTGCCGTCTCGACCAATGCGGCAGCCATCGTCGAGTTCGGTATCGACCCGGCCAACATGTTCCCGTTCTGGGACTGGGTCGGCGGCCGCTACTCGGTCTGGTCGTCGATCGGCCTGGCCGTGGCGCTGGCGGTCGGCTTTGAGTACTTCAGCGACTTCCTGGCCGGCGCACACGCGATGGACCAGCATTTCCGCACAGCCCCTCTGGAACAGAACATGCCGGTGGTGCTGGCCATGGTGGGCTTCTGGAACCGCCAGTTCCTCGACTGCGGCTCCGTCTCGATCGCACCGTACCA
>NZ_DAMAGB010000027.1:72270-75641 GCF_031995485.1 Janthinobacterium sp. | reverse complement strand
CATCGGCACGGGGATCGGCACGTTGACGCCCACCATCCCTACCTGCACCCGGTGCGTGTATTCGCGCGCCGTATTGCCGTCGCGCGTGTAAATCGCCGTGCCGTTGCCATATTCATGCGCGTTGACCAGATCCAGCGCGGTGGCAAAGTCGGGCACGCGCACGATGCACAGCACCGGGCCGAAGATTTCTTCCTGGTAGATCGTCATCTCGGGCGTCACATGGTCGAACAGGCTGCCGCCGAGGAAGAAGCCCTGCTCATGGCCGGGCAATACGAAATTGCGGCCGTCGGCCACCAGGGTCGCCCCCTCCTTCACGCCGGCGGCGATATAGCCGGCAATTTTATCCTTGTGCACTTGCGTGACCACCGGCCCCATCTCGGCCGACAGGTCCATGCCCTGCGTGATTTTCAGTTCAGCAATGCGCGGCACCAGCGCGTCGACCAGCTGATCGCCCACATTGCCGACCGCCACCACCACCGAGATGGCCATGCAGCGCTCGCCGGCCGAACCGAAGGCGGCGCCCATCAGCGCGTCGACCGTCTGTGGAATATCGGCGTCCGGCATCACCACCATATGGTTTTTGGCGCCGCCCAGGGCCTGCACACGCTTGCCCTGGGCACAGCCGGTGGCGTAGATATATTCGGCAATCGGCGTCGAACCGACAAAACTGACGGCGCGCACGTCCGGATGGTGCAGCAGGCCGTCGACGGCTTCCTTGTCGCCCTGCACCACATTGAAGACGCCCTCGGGCAGGCCCGCTTCCGTGAGCAGCCTGGCCAGCAACAGGCTGGCTGACGGATCGCGCTCGGACGGCTTCAGGACAAACGTATTGCCGCAGGCGATCGCCATCGGGAACATCCACATCGGCACCATCACCGGGAAGTTGAACGGCGTAATGCCCACGCATACGCCCAGCGCCTGGCGGATCGACCAGGCGTCGATGCCGCCGGCGACCTGCTCCGAATACTCTCCCTTTATCATTTGCGGGATGCCGCAAGCGAACTCCACCACCTCGATGCCGCGCGTCACTTCCCCTTTGGCGTCGGTAAATACCTTGCCATGCTCGGATGTGATCAGCGCAGCCAGCTCATCGGAATGGGCTTCCAGCAATTCCTTGAACTTGAACATGACGCGCGCGCGGCGCAGTGGCGAGGTTTGCGACCAGGCCGGGAACGCCGCATGGGCGGCGGCCACGGCCGCATTCAGTTCGGCCGGAGTTGCCAGGGCCACCTTTGCGCTCACCGCACCGGTGGCCGGATTGAACACATCGGACAGGCGCTCGGAGCGCGAGGCCATCGGGTTGCCACCGATAAAGTGGCCTATGGTCGGGATACTCATTTATTTTTCCTTGGTTATTTCGTCATCAGCCATTCATGGGCCGGATCGTTTTTAAAATGCCAGACCCGTTTCGGGCCGGCCATCACATTCAGGTAGTAGCCGTCGTAGCCATACGGCACGGTGACCGGGTGGTAGCCGCGCGGCACCATCACCACATCGTGGTTTTCCACTGCCAGCGCCTGGTCGATGCTGCGGTCATCCGTGTAGACGCGCTGGAACGCAAAGCCCTGTTCGGGATGGAGGCGGTGGTAATAGGTTTCTTCCAGCGAACTTTCAAGCGGAATATTGTGGCTGTCGTGCTTGTGCGGCGGATAGCTCGACGAGTGGCCCGATGGCGTCACCACCTCGACCACCAGCAGGCCATCGGCCTCTTCCGTCTGCGGCAGAATGTCGCAGACATAGCGCGTGTTGGCGCCCTTGCCGCGCACCGAGCGCGTCATGGTATGCGGATCAATCAGGCGGGCTGGGCGGTCGGAGGTGCCCGGTGCGCTGCACAGGCCAACCTCGGCATTCCCGGTGGCCGTGATGCTGACCTGCATGCGGCGCGGCACATACACGGCCGCCGGCGGGCGGTCCTCGAACACGCTCTGGCGGCTGCCGATATTTTCCCAGGTCTGCTCGCCGGCCTTGACCGTCACCGTGCCGGTCAGCACCACGATGCACAGCTCGCGGCTGTCGGTTTCCAGCTTGATCCCCTCGCCCGCCGCCAGCCGGTGCGCGGCAAAGCCGACATGGGTCCAGCCGGCCGATTGCGGCGTCACTTCGACGATTTTTCCATCGACCTGGCTGCCCTTGACCAGCAGGCTGTTCATGCGGCCTCCCTGCCAAGGCGTGGTATTTCATCGACCAGCCTGGCAAGGTAATCGTGGCCCATTTTGGCATACTGATAACTGGGCGCCACGGCCGGGTCCTGCTCCGCTTCCACCACCAGCCAGCCCTGATAGCCGTGGCGGTACAGGGCTGCCAGGATGCCCGGAAAATCGATGCTGCCGTCGCCCGGCACGCTGAACGCGCCATTGATGACGGCCTGCAAAAAACTCCAGTGGCCGTTGCGGGCCAGGCGGATCACGTTCGGCCGCACATCCTTGCAGTGCACATGGCAGATGCGATCGATGTGCCTGTTCAATACCGTCAGCGCGTCGCCGCCGCCAAACGTGATATGGCCCGTGTCGAACAGCAGGCCCACTTCCGGCCCCGTCAGCGCCATCAGCTGGTCGACATCGGCAGGCGACTCCACATACGCGCCCATATGGTGGTGATAGGCCAGGCGCACGCCGTTATCGAGCAGATGCTTCGCAAACACGGTCAGCTTGCCGGCATAGTCCTGCCACTGCTGCTGCGTCTGGAAACGCGGGCGTTTGTACAGCGGGCGCGCTTCGCCCTGGATCGCGTCGGCCACTTCGCCGTAGACCATCACGGTGGCGCCGCTTTCGGCCAGCAGCGTCAAATGCGATTGCACCGCCGCGATCTCCTCTTGCGCCGAGCGGCTGGCCAGCCGGCCCGAATACCAGCCCGACACGCAGGCCAGGTCGTACTTGCCCAGCACGGCGCGCAAGGCGCTCGATTCCTTGGGAAACTTGTTGCCCAGCTCAAAGCCGGCATAGCCGATCTCGGCGCCTTCCTTCAATGCGGTTTCCAAGGGGGTTTCGCCGCCGAGCGACGGCAGGTCGTCGTTCATCCACGAAATCGGATTGATGCCGATCTTTACGTTCCATGTTGTACTCATTTTAATTGTCCTTGGCGGTCAAGTTCATAACGGGCGCGCGCGGCCTGCACGCCGGGCTGGGTCGACACTTCGGGCACGGCCACTTCCCACCAGCAGCCGCCCTCCTCGGTAGTGCGCGTATCGTCGGTATCGATACAGATCAGATAGGTGCGGCTGGCGGCGCGGGCGCGTACCAGTGCGGCTTCCAGGCCGGCAATGCCGTCCACATGTTCCGACAGCGCGCCCAGCGACTGTGCATGCAGCGCAAAGTCGATGGCTGGCGCGCCCTCGCCTTCGTGCAGGCAATCGGCCAGCATATTGTTGAACG